>NZ_VCNH01000009.1 GCF_024355225.1 Roseovarius sp. M141 | reverse complement strand
TCAAAATCACCGGGCTGGCTGATGCGATAGGGGCAGAACCCGGCAGTGCGGGCTGGCCTGCGCCTTCGGTGGTGTGGCCGGTCAAATGTTTCTGAATGGCCTGTTCCAGCGCGATTTCTGGTATTGCTGACCATGTGACCCCTAGGACGACCTTGATCTGCCGGTGACTACCGCGTTGATCAGGCTGGCCTTGTATCTTTGGAGGGGGCGATCTGGTCTTGCCTTAATCGAGATGGCTTCACCGACGCGCGCATTCAATCCATCGCAATAAACCGAAATCTCTGGTTGTTCATCAATCAAAGGCATGACGACAAACATTCTGCCGAGGTGGGACGGGCCATAATGTGCAATCGTGCTACCAGCTTTTTTAGGAAGCTCAATCTGGACGTTGAACAAATCTGAAGAGAGGAAATGCTCGAGATATCTTTTCAATGCTTGCGCGCTTAATTTTCAGCTTTATCAGGCCTGTGTAGAGAATAGCCCTTGCCGCCTCTGGGCCAACTTCTGAGACAAAATCCTGTCGACGCGCTGCCGCTGATGACAAGGTCGCCCTTTGTCAGTTTGAAGTGATCCCATTTTCGGCGAACTTTAAGCAGTCGATAAGAAATTGCAGCTCTTCAGGGGTCACTTGACGGCCACGAACGCCCGAAATCCGGATCAGTGAGCACGCCGCTGTCGTGAAAATCGACAGAGCCGGCGATACCGGGGGCCTTCTTTGACCTCTATTTCTTTGGTGAATCGCTTCACCTCCCAATGCCCGCTGGGATTTGGCCGATCCAGTCGATGCCGCTGTCCCTTCATCGGGGGCGGCGGGGTTCAGGCGGCCGCGGGTGGTAACGGCATGCTGGATCGGGATCTGCCGCCGCTCGTGCAAAAGGGCGATCTGCGCCTCCTTGATCCGCACCGCCTCCTCCCACCCCCGCGCATTTCCCATCCAGAAACTCCGCAATGGCGCGCTGTTCGTCTGGGGATGGGATAGGCAATTTCAGGTATTTGAAATCCAGATATGACAGGTTTTGGCGTAGGCCCGAACCCAAGGCATAAAAGACCTTCTTCACGTCGTAAGAATGAAGCAGATAATGCAGGAAAACTTGGTTGATCTGCGCCTTCGGTCGTAGGTTTATGTAAGCGGACGTGATGATGCCGACGTCTTTCGCTAGTCCGGTTCGAAGGCTCGTCATATCGTTCTGCAAATCAGTGCCACGAATGATGATGTCACCGGGCTGGACGATCTGATAGGTTTCGAAGCTTTCGGGGAACCAGCCCGGTCAGCTTGTCCTCGTCCTTCACGATAACGCGACCATAGCTGAGAGACAGCACGGTGTTTTTGCTTCATACGCGTGTTTTTTCCCGGTTTTCGTAGACGCACTGGCGTAGGGCTCGACTTGCCATTCGCTAGGGACATCGCCGATCCACTCAACGCCGCTGTCCTTATAGCTGCCATAGGTCGGATACGCCGCCAAACTCATTCTGCTGGCTCCAGCTTGGTAGCGATCTCGACCCCAAGAATATCTGCCATCAGCCCGTCAGCCTTTTCCTCCAGCGCAAGAATATCCTGCGTCACGGCATCCAGGCTGCGCAGCGGCTTGTGGCGGTAGAAGTATTTGTTGAAGCTGATCTCGTACCCGATCTTCACCGTATCCAGGTTAATCCAGGCCTCGGCCACATGCGGCTGCACCTCGGCGCGGAAATAGCGGTGGATGCTGTCTTTTCAGCGGCACTGCCTCGCTATCGCGCAAGTCACTGCTGGTCTCATAGGTCAGGAAATTGCCGTCGGGCTGGCGATAAAGACCAAAATCAGCAAGCTCCTCCAAGTCACAGCCCAACCGGGCCGTGATCGCCTTCAGCTCAGACGCGCTGAGTTTGCGGGATTTGTCGACGACCTTCTCCCGCATCCTCGGCATACCAGCTGACCGCGTTCAGGATCGCGTTCCGCTCAGTAGCGGATAGCTTGATCTTGCGGGCCTTCAGGATCTTGGCCACCTTATCGCGAAAGGCGTTGAAATCGGCGGTCTCTTCGGTGCCGACAGCCTGCATCAGCTGCATGCCCACCGCGACCAGATCGCGCAGACGGACTCAGAGCGCCGTATCGACCAGCTTGCCGCGCTGTTTGGCGTTCAGGGTGATGTCCTGTTCCTCGCACCAGGTTTGGATCGCCTTGGCCTGCGATTTCAGAAAACCGGGCTGATAGACCTCCTCACCATGCTCGGCCCAAAGATGCGCCATCGGTTCGCGCAGGGATTTGTCGAACCGCAGCGTTTCCAACCGTTCCGCGCTGAATTGGGCGCGGCGACGGTCGGGGCGTTCGATGGTGACCTTGTGATAGCCGAAATCGGTGTTGTCGAAGATCTGCACGGCAATGCCTGTCGGATCACCGTTCCCGTCGATCCGGCGCTCGACCGGTTGGAAGGCGAGATGCGCGGCGACGATTTCGTCGATATGTTGAGGCGCGAATTCGCAGTTCTTGTCGCCAAGGTTCTTGCGCAGCTTGCGGAACAGCAGGTTAGCGTCGATCAGCTGGACCTTGCCGCGGCGCGTCTCGGGCTTGGCGTTGGTCAGAAGCCAGATGTAGGTGGTGATGCCGGTGTTGTAGAACAGGTTGTTGGGCAGCTGGATGATCGTATCCAGCATGTCGTTTTCGATGATATGGCGGCGAATGTTGGATTCGCCACTGCCCGCGTCGCCGGTGAACAGGCTGGAGCCGTTATGCACCGACGCAATGCGCGCACCGATGGGGCTGTCCTTGGTGGACTTCATCTTGCCCACCATTTCCATCAGGAACAGCAGTTGGCCGTCGCTGGAGCGCGGGGTGGCGTCCAAGGTTTCGGTTTTGCCCCAGTAATCGTTGAGATCGACCTTGAAGCGGGGGTCGATGACATCCTTGCCGTCCTTGATGTGTTTCAGCTCGCTGTTCCAGCTTTTGCCGTAGGGCGGGTTGGACAGCATGAAGTCGAAACGATGTGCGGCGAATTCGTCGGTGGACAGGGTCGAGCCGACCTTGATGTTCTCGGGATTGTTGCCCTTGATCATCATGTCGGATTTGCAGATGGCATAGGTTTCGTCGTTGATTTCCTTGCCATAAAGGTAGACGTCGCCGGTCGCCTTGATCTGGCCCTCGGGGTCGATGATGTAGTTTTGCGATTCCGTCAGCATGCCGCCACTGCCGCAGGCGGGGTCGTAGATGGTCATGACGGGGGGCAGCCGGTCCCGGATCGGATCGAAGACCAGGTGGGTCATCAGGTGGATCACCTCACGCGGTGTGAAGTGTTCGCCCGCCTCTTCGTTGTTTTCCTCGTTGAATTTGCGGATCAGTTCTTCGAACACATATCCCATACCAAGGTTGCTGAGGCCGGGCATGGCATTGCCTTCGGGATCCTCGAGCAGGTGCGGCGTCAGGTTGATGTACGGCGAGATGAACTTTTCCAGCACGTCCAGCAGGACCTGCTTGTCGGCCATGTGGCGCATCTGTTCCAGTAGCTTGAATCGCTGGATGATCTCTTTGACGTTGTCGCTGAACCCGCCCAGGTAGTCTTCCACGTTGGCCAACAGGATCTGCTGGTTGTTGGTGGCGGTGGCGTGAAGCTGTTTCAACGTCCATTTGCTGGTGTTGAAAAATACGTAACCGGAGGCCGCCTTGAGTGGGGCATCGTCCAGTTCGATCGCCTTCATTTCGTCCTTCTGAAAGCGGACCTCCTCTAGAACCTCGGCTTTCGTGGGTTCCAGAAGGGTATCGAGGCGACGCAGCACGACCATCGGCAAGATGACATCACGGTATTTCCCCCGGACATAAACGTCGCGAAGGCAGTCGTCAGCGATAGACCATATGAAAGAGACGAGCCTGTTGTGAGCAATTTGGTTCATGAGCGAGTTTTGCAGTCCTGATGAGATGCTAGATCAGTTGATGGCGGCATTTTATTGAATGAATTGAGCTTTTTACGGTACGTAGCCGATCTAATCGTAGTGGTGAGTAGGCTGCACTGCAACGTCTGATCATTCCGGTTCAATGCTAATGGACCCCAATGGTCTCTCCAGTATCCAGCCTCTTAACATAATCGACCGCGCTCCCATTCCAGTGATAAGCGAAATGCGCCCCCTGTGCGGGGATCGGAACCACATCCGGCCAGAATGCGGCGATGCAGTTGCCGCCCGCAAACCTCACACTGGGCCAGGTTATGCCGTCGGAGCCCGCCGCGCGGCGCTGGGCACCGAAGACCTGAGAGGCGGCATAGTCATCCGGGTGCAGCAGGTCATCCATCCCGGAGACATCGTCAAATTCGGCATCGACAGACCCGATCAGCTCGCGGAACTGCGATGTCCAGCCGGGGGCTTCATCCGTAACCAGCATGGTTTTCGTGTGGTGGTGGATGGTTTCGGCAATCGCCACCTCGGTGCTGTCGCCCGCGTAGTACAGGCCAAACGTCCCATCGGTGAACCGTCCCGGCCGCAAAGGCGAGCAGTGAACAAAGGGGGCCATGACCCAGCTTGCGCCGGTTCCTGTGATGCGTCGGTCCTCGGGGACCTTTGCGAGATCGCCGATGCTGTCACGGATACGCGGGTTGAACTTGGCCTCGGCCGAGGCCAGCGCCTCCCAATCGGCAGGGTCGGCAATGTCCTCGAACAGGTCAATCGGCGGATAGATCGAGCGGATGATCCGGGCTGTGCGCGGCCAGACCACGCGGCGCACCGGCGCTGTCACCATGCACCACGCTCGGCGTCCAGATAGCTGCGCAGATCGATCAGATCAGTGATCTCGCCACGCATCATGACGTCGAGCGCGCTTTGGCCGTTGAAGGCCGCGTTCGGCTTTCTGATCCAGGCATAGCCGCGCGCGGGATCGCTGAAGAGATAGCGCAGGCCCTTGTGAATCCCCATCAGGATGGCCATGCGCGCCCGCAGATCGCGGTCGATCCGGTAGATGCTGCCGTCCTTCCAGCGCGCCCATGTGCGCTGGGCCATATCACCCAGCAGCGTGCGGGCCTCGATATCGCTGAGCTGCCAGGCGCGGAACAGGTTCACGGTGGTGCGCGCGAGGGCGACGCGCCTCCTCGTCCGTGATGGCGGGAAGGTCCGGGCGGGACGCGGTGGGTTCGATTGTGGCAAACTGCATGGTAAATCTCCTGTGACACAAATATATAGATTATATGCCATTTGACAAGATGCCGTTTCCAGAGAGGCCGCTGCTACAATCACCGCCATGGCTGCACCTTCGGCATTGCCGCCGTCACCTCAACATCGCGTAACATCCGCCCCACCACCAGCCCGTCGCGCACCCAATCCAACGCCTGCCACCAATCCTCATAGCCGCGCCGGGCGGAGGTGATCTGCTCGGGGTGCGGCCGCCAGGTGACGGGGCAGACCAGCACCTCCACTGTCCGCCATTTGCCCTGGGTCAGCACCCGTTCGGTGCCCACAACTTCCGTCACGGCCCGAATGCCATGCTGATTTTGCCGCGTTTCCACCGGAACGCAGCGCGGCACGACACCGGGCATCCAGTCCGGCGTCAGTCCGGCGCGGGCCAGTTCCGCCACGCGGATGGCCATGCGGATGCCGCCCAGCGCGTCGGGCATTCCGGCGACGATGGCGGCGATGACCTCGGCATCTGCATGGGTGTAACTTCCCATCTTGTGCTGGCCACCATCCACTTTGCAGCCCAGCGCGGCACGCTGCATCAAGACGTACTCCAGACCAAACCCATAGCCTTCCTCGACCACATCCTTCGGCGGTGGCAGTTCCAGCTGTGCCTTTTCCACCCGGAACGCCCATTCCAGCGCCGCCTGCACGCCCAGCGCGCGTTTCACCTTTGTCCCGCCAGCCCGGGCAATCCGTCCCTGCATGCTCATGGCAGCCATCCTTCAAAGAAGAGTCATCTGCGCTGGGCGCTCCGGCTCTTGGCTCGGTCGCCAGATCAAGGGCCGAGGCCATGGGCAGCCGCGAGAGAGCGCCACGCATGCGCTGCTGCCAGCGGGTGAACTCCGTTGCCGAGCAGGCGCAGAGCGCGTGCCCGATGGGCCAGCCCATCAGCCATCCGACGAAGAGCGGATTGAGCCGCCGCCGCGCCCGGGCTTTCAGGATCCGCCGCGATACGACCCGCCCATGCGAGGCAATCATTGAAGCCCAGAGCGGGCGCGAGATCGGGGCGTGCAGCGAGGACCGCCCATGCGGCGGGGTCGCCGGGTCCGGGTGGGTGAAGCCCTGTTCCGCGCGATAGTGCAGGATATCCATCCGGGACTTGCCATCCGGACCGCGTGATGCTGGCGGGACTGCTGCCCTTCCAGTTCTGCGCCGCCGGTGTTGGCCATTGCAGCGCCTGCGCACTCAGCTTGGGCTCGCCCCGGCTGTTGATCTTGCCGCGTAGCCGGTCGACCTGATCGTCCGCCACCGGCGTCTGCCATTGTGCCGCCTGCGCTGGCAGGGGAGGCATCCCGCCCGAGCCATAGCTCTGGCCGGGCCACCCTTCGCTCCGTCCGTCGCCTTCGGCGTCGACCAGTTGGTGATGCCCAGCGCCAGCGCTTCCGCCTTGCGGGTGAAATCGCTGTTCCCCGCCGGATTGTAGCGGGCAGTGCCGGGATGCAGGCTCATCGGTGTGGGCCAGGATGAAGATGCGGAGCCGCTGGTGCGGCGCGCCGACTTCTGCCGCGCTGAACAGGCCCGCCGCAGGCGTGTAGCCCATCTCCCAAAGCTCTCGCAGCACGGTTTCAAGGCCGAGGCTGACATGGCCGGGGACGTTTTCGAGAAAGACCCATGCGGGACGGCATTCCCTGATAACACGGGCGACCTCGGGCCAGAGGTGGCGGGGATCATCGGCCCCGCCGCGCTTTCCGGCGGCGCTGAAGGGCTGGCAGGGATACCCGGCGAGCACGGTGTCAAAAGCACCGCGGAGCGGCCGGGCATCGAAGCTGCGCAGATCATCCCAGATTGGCGCCGGGGCAAAATACCCAGCGCGCTGGGCGGCGATGAAGCACGGCGCGCGGCCACTCCTCCCCATTCGACAAAGGCGCGGGTGTGATATCCGGGCTCGGCGAGCATGAGGCCCAGATCCAGGCCTCCGCCGCCTGCGCAGAGGGACAACCCGTGCCGGGGACGTGACACCATGCCATTCACCGCACCCCCCGTTGCCGAAGCCGCTCTGCCGTGACCAGCCCGCGTTCCAGCATCGCCGCGCACATGGCGCTGCTGATCATGCCATTGGGGAGGTATTCTTCCGAGTTGACCTTGGCCGCATAGAACGCCGCCAGCTCGTCCGGGCTGGGTGGAGGGCCTACGTCGCGCTTGCGCTGCCGCTTGGTTTTCCAGCCGCTGGCATTTGCCGCAGCAGCCTGCGCATCACGCTGGGCGGCGCGTTCCATGAACCGATCCAGCGCCTTGGGGCCATCAGGCGGATTGGGGTGATCGCAGCGGGACTCGGTCGCGACCTCGATGATCCGATCTTCGGAGAGCCCGAGGTCATCGATCCAGCGGCGAACGTGCTGTCGCGCTGGCCAGCCCTGCCACCAGGTCGGGAGGGTCGCATCGGTGGCAAAGCCCAGCGCGCCGAGCAGTTCTGCAAAGAACCGATCAAAATCGGAATCTCGCGCCTGCGCGTCCTCCTCCTCCTTTACTGGTTTCCTTAGTGGTTCTCTTACAAGGTTAGTGTCGCAATTTGAGACACGGGAATCGTCATTTTTGAGACACGGGTTTGCGCCAAACTGAGACACGGGCACGTGTTCTGAAACGAGACACGGGTTCGGGTCTGTCTCGAGCGACAAGCCCTTGTCGATATGCGATTTTTCGGCAAGTGACCCGTGTCTCAAATCCGGACATGGGGTTTCAGCCTCTCCTGCCTCGAAGGGATTGGTTGAATCGCCCTCGGTTTGGCGCGGTCCGCGCGGCGTAAACCCTGGCTCGCAGCCCAGCAGATAGCGGGTGGGGCGCTGCTGCCCGGTCTTGGGGTCTATCACCCTGATCCGGCGAATGAGTCCGCGTGCCTCCAGCCCGTCGAGATGACGGTTCAGCGTTGCCCGGCTGATCTCGCAATCATGCGCCAGCCGCGCCTGCGAGGGAAAGCAGCCATAATCCGGATTGAACCGGTCGCAGAGGTGCCAGAGCACGATCTTGGCTGTGGGCTTCAACCCGCGCTGCTTGATCGCCCAGTTGGTGGCTTCATGGCTCATGGCGACGCCCTCCGCGCTGGAAGCTGCACGCGGCTGGTGAACCCGTGATCGGCCAACGCGCCCAGCGCGTCGTCGAGCGAGCGCACGAGCGCCCAGCCGAAGCCCTGCGCCAGCACGGCGTCGCGAAACACCTCCTGCGATTTGCGTAAGCGGCCCGTCCGGCTTTTTGACCTCGAGGAACAGCACGCGGCCGCCGGAAAGCACGATCAGATCGGCGAAGCCGCAATGGACACCCATGCCGACCAGGATCGACTGCCGCCTGGCACCGCGCGGCCCGGCCTCGGTCACCTCATTGGCGCAGTGATGGACGATGGCGTCGCGGGGTAGCACTAAACGCAGGGCCTGGACGATGGCGCGCTGGATCTCGGCTTCCGGTTGGTTGCGCTTGCTCATCGCGACACCTCCGGATCCGGTTGGGGGTCGCCGCGTCCGGGATGCCTGGCATCGAGCACGACCAACAGGATGCGCGCATCCTCGCGTTCCTGCGGTGTTTCGCCATGGCGGATCAGCACATTGCAGGCGAGCCGGATCAGGTGGTCGGAATGGTGGGCCACGTCGGCCACGACAGCGCGAGCTTCGCGCCGCCGCTCGTCGATCCAGTCCGCGCGCGCCGCGTCCCGCGCGTGGGGTCCGCGAACGGGGGTGGGCGCGTTCATCGCCGACCTCCTGCCGTTTTGGCACGCGGCATCTCCTGCGCGGCCAGCCAGTCCTCCACCGCGCGGCGCCGATAGAGCACCATGCGCCCCGCCCGCACGCAGGGCGGCCCGACCCGCCGGGCTTCCCATCGCCCTAGGGTGTCGACCGTCACGCCCAGCGCATCGGCCAGATCCTTGCGGCTGATCCAGCCCGACAGCAGGGCTGTGGCGGTCGTCTCCGGTTCAGTCTGTGATTGAATCATCTCTGCCTCCTGTTCGCCGCCCGGCGTGGGCGGATGTCGTCAGACAGCGAGAACAGATCGGCAGGGGGGTGGCGGGGTGGCGCAGGGTGGCGCTCATTTGCCAGCATCGATGCCACCCCTTGTTTTATTGACGTTTTGCGAGGGGACGATTTGGATCGAAACGGATCAATCAGCAAGTTCAACTGTCAAGAACGGAGTTCGGTTGTGTTCCTGATTTGTTCTGGCGTTCATCCTTAAGGAGAGCGGTTTTGAGAATCAGACGGAGAAGGAGGCGGATATGGATGAGATGGTTATTGATCTGAGATTGATCATTCCCTGCCGCCCCGCCGTCGCGGGTTTTCCGCGCGGCTGATCCCCATTCCCGCCTGCCAGGCCTGAGATCGCCTCAGTCAATGGTGCGGGATGTTGGCCAACGCCAAATAGATAAGAAAGGAGGTGAGGCATGGCATTGCCACCGCGCGTTTATTTCACATTACACGAAGCCTCGGTCCGCTGGGAATGCTCGCTCGCCGACATTGCTGGCTGGGCGTCGGTCGGTCGTTTTAACATCGTCACGGCCATCGGTGGCTTTCCCAACGGCCTGCAGCCACTTTCAGGATTTGGGGCTGTACTGGTCACTGACATTCTCCAAATGTTCCGGCGTTGCGGAACTGGCCCTACCACCTGTCGGCTTTGGCGCGTGCGGCCGCTGGGCCAGGAGGAGTACGTTTCGTTATCGGAACACTCGAGTGGGATCGAGGTCACGCTGGCGGACCTGCTGATCATGGCCGAGGACGTTCGCCGTTTCGAAGCGGATTTCGATCTTCTGCGGCGCCCGGCATCGCACATAGGATCGACCGCGCGCTACGATTGGGATGAGATGTATATCTCGCTCATTCGCCGCGTTCATGAACACGGTGTTCCTGAAACACAGGCCGAGTGGGTCGGAGAAGTGCAGGAATGGTTCGTGAAAAAGTCAGATAGCGGCGAGGTGCCGGATGAGCGGACGATCCGGCGCAAACTCACCCCGATTTGGAAATCGCTGCGCGAGACTTGCTGATCATCAAAACACCGAGGCACGGAAGATCATGCCGTCTTCTGCTCCTCGCCGGAATCATGGACCAGTTTCGGCTTGGGCCGGAATGCGTCGGCCACAGCATCGACGCCCGCGCGCAGTGGCGAGATCCATCAGATGGGCGTAGCGCTGTGTCGTCTGCATCTGGCTGTGGCCCAGAAGCTTGCCGATCATTTCCAGCGACGCGCCGCCGCTGACCAGCAGTGAAGCGAAGGTGTGGCGTAGATCATGGATGCGCACATCCGGGATCCCGACCTGCTTCTGGATATTGGCCCAGAAGCGGCGGATTTCCTTCACGGGCTGGCCCGGAACATCGCCGGGAAAAAGCAGTTGGCATCCGCGCGGCACCAGCAACTGGCGCTGGCGCACGATCGCCGCCGCCTCGTCCGAGATTGGAAGGCGGTGGATCTTGCGCTGCTTGGTCATGCTGGCGGGCTTCGACCAGCTCAGATGCTCAAGGTTGAAGTGTTCAAACCGCGCTTGGCGAACCTCGCCGACGCGCGCGCCGGTCAGCATGCACATCCTGATGATGTCAGCCGCGCGGCGGTCCTCAGCCGTCTCCAGCGCCTCGGCCAGCTTGCGGATTTCTTCATGGCTCAAAAAGCGCTCGCGTGGGTTTTCGATCCGGCGGCGGAAACTCGAGGCCGGATTGTCCTCGCGCCAGCCCCAGCCGACAGCATAGGTGAACATCTTGCGCAGCACCTCGCCGGTCCGGTTGGCGCGCACTGGGGTCGGCTTTGCCCCCTGCAGCTTCCGCGCCCGGTTGTTCGGCTTGGCTTTCGAAGGTCGGGCGCGACCGGCCGCCACCTTGTTCAGCAGCTTTTCCACATCGTAGGGTGTGATCTCTGTCACCAGCCGGTTGCCCCAATCCGGAGCCACCAGCTTGGCCAGCATAGATTTCTGGTCGGAGGCGTTGGTGGGCGAGAGGTGTGGCAGGTGCACTTCCGTGTACCGCTCGATCATGTCCTTGATGCGCGGCGCATCGCGCCCGGTCTCCTTTTGCCCCAGCGGGTCGGCCCCTGCGTCGATCTCGCGCCGCAGTTCTTTTTGCCCGCTCCCGCGCGGCCAGTGGTCGACCATTCCGGCCAGCGTCCGATGGTCATCCGCCGCTGCCGCCCGGCATGTCGATAATCGATGGTGAAGGCCCGGTTTCCCGAGCGGTAGATGCAGACCGCGAACCCCCGCACATCGGTGTCAAAAATCTGATAGTCCCGCCCCGGCGCTGGCTCGGCCTCGCGCACAGACTTTTCATTCAATCGCAATCGGTTGACCATGCAACTCACCCTCCAGTCGTCATCACATGACGCGTAGATTCGCGCCGCTAGCAAGCGAAGCATGTCGGCCGGGGTGGCGGGGTGGCGCAGGGTGGCAGTGATGTGACGACGGCGTGCCACCCGGAGATGTCTCTAAGGCTCGATGGCGCAAAAGCCGACATTCGCTGCGTCTGCGAATTTTGGCTTTATCGTATTGGGAAGCAGACGTTTGGCGGTACTTGACCCTCTTAACTACAGCGAACAGCACCCTTGAGCTCAAAAGTCCAGGTGCCGCGAAATTAAGTAAAGACCGCGATAAATTGTCTCGATCCCCAACTACCATCAAGGGTTTGAGCGGACTGTTTGAGGAAAGAGTCTTGAGATATCTTGAGGTGCTCGAAAGATGCTGTGTAGAAGTTCGGCGGCGCACCAGCAAAATCGACCAATATCGAGAGGTTGTGTGTCGCGTCGTGATTTCCACTAGGGCTTGCAGGCATCACACAATGCTGTAGCATTGACTTTATAGGCATCCCCGATTAGAACAATAAGAGAACATTTACAGCGTGGCTATTCAAAGAGTTCGAGACCCCGTCCATAATCTTATTGAGTTTGATACTCGTGATGAGCTTGAGCGCGTCGTATGGAAGCTGCTTCAGAGCAGACCGTTTCAACGGCTGCGTAGAGTAAAAGCAGTTGGGCTTCTCCGAACTTGTGTATCCAGGCGCAACGCATACGCGGTTTGCTCACAGCATCGGCGTGTTTCATACGGCTAGAGAACTTATGGAGATCGTCAGGAAGAAGACAGATGATCAGGGGGTCACGTGAGAAAATCGCCTTGGCTGCTGCCATAGTGCATGATGTGGGTCATGGCCCATTCAGCCACGCTTTTGAAACCGTTGGAAAGCGTCTGAAGTTGAAGCTGGCCGATCATGAAGTTATGAGCGATGAGCTTATTCGAAATGGCGAAATTGCTGAAATTCTGAATGCAGATATCATGGATGGTTTCGCATCAAGTGTTGCTAACATGATTAAGAAAGAAGGTAAGATCACGCTTCACAACTCAGTTGTTTCCAGTCAATTTGACGCAGACCGTCTTGATTACATGCAGCGTGATCGGATGATGACAGGAAGTGAACATGCTGCCATTGATCTGACTTGGTTGTTGGCCAATCTCGACATTGGTGAAGTGACAACTGGCGTTGACGATATGGCTGTTGGTTCAGTACCGACCTTCGTAATCGGCCCGAAGGCGATACAAGCGGCTGAATCTTATGTTCTGGGGTTATTCCAACTTTACCCGACAATCTATTTTCATAAGACCACACGAGGTGCTGAGAAGTTATTCGCGGAAGTTCTGGTTCGACTCGTCGAGTTGGTTGGAGATGACGCTGTGGGGAAAACTGGATTACCTTCGAACCATCCACTGATCAAGTTTGCCAAGGAACCTGAGAGCCTCGAAACAGCCTTGGCTTTAGACGACACGGCTGTTTGGGGCGCACTTCAGCTTTTACTTGAAGCAGATGATCCAATCCTCTCGGAGTTTTCAGATCGTCTCCTGAACCGGAAACTTTTCAAATGCTATGACATTCGGGCGGAAATTACCCACAGATGTGACCCCCCACAATTCGATGGACCTGCAAAATATAGAGAAAATTGAAAAATGTTGCGCCTCGGCGGTGGTGAAGCTACAAGAATGGGAAAAGAAGCAAGAGGCAGTCGTTCCCCGTATCATCACAGATGAGGCCGAACGAAAGCCCTACAAGGCAGGTGGTGGTAGCAATGGCTATACTGAGCAGATCAACGTGCGTACCGATGGTGGCGAGTTGATCGACATCAGGCAACGGTCCGAGATAGTGAAATCTTTGAGTGTTTATAGGCTGACTCGCGCATACTATGATGAATCAGACGCTGAAGCCTTACAGGTAATAAAAGATATTGTTGAAGGGGAGATCAACTGATGTCCGATATTAGGATAGAAGAAGTTACAAATCTCATTCGAGATGCAGGTGGTCGGATCGTAGGTCGGACGCGGTTACAGAAGATTGCGTACCTGCTTACTGCGACGGGTCTCGATGATAGCTTTCGTTTTGCATACAAGCACTACGGCCCTTTCAGTGAAGAGTTGGCTTCATCTGCAAAGTTTGGTGCATTGTTTGGAAACCTCAATGAGCGCCAAGATCAAACGGCATGGGGTGGGACGTATTCCACGTATACTATTGATAATGTTCAAGAACTTGAACAAGGCAACCCACGCCATAGCCTTGCAACCCTTGCCGCTGCTGCCGACTCGATCGAGTTGGAGCTGGCCGCTACTGCGGTCTTTTTGGCCCACGATGGTTACGATGATCCCTGGAATGAAACGGCTCAACGTAAGCCTGAAAAGGCAACAGCCGTGCGCTTAGCTAATGCCAAGGCTCTCTTGGCCAGCCTGTCACAGATAGATGTTCCTACACCGATTCCGCAAACACTGTTGGCGTGATCACACAATCGTCCGAACCGCAGTTCGCGATCGTTAGTAACGGACTCTCGTCACTAACGATCGCTTGATTGCATTGGTCGGATATTTTTTCTGTTTCAAAGCCCTTCATCCGCCTCCTTTCAAAGAAACAGACTTACCCCAGTCGGGAATTTTTCAGTGGGGAGGGGGGAGGTCAATCGTTTATATGCAGCAATGGTGACCGTGATGAATGGCAGCTCAGGGCCGTTCGCGATCATGATCCAGTGAGATAAGGGATCGGCCACCTCAACGCCACCTCAACCCGCATACACCGTTTTGGCGCGGTCGGTGACGGTGAAACCCGGTCAATGTCGGGTGTCGTCGGAGTAGAAAATGCGCGGAATCAAAGGCTTGGCGCGTAAGTCACTGAAATATCTAAGTTATTGGAATCGCAGATATTTCGGCTCATAACCTGAAGGTCGTAGGTTCAAATCCTACTCCCGCAACCAAATAACAGCGCTAAATCAAAAGCTTAAAGCCCGACCTAATCAGTCGGGCTTTTGCTTGTCCGGTTTACATCAACGCCACATCAACACCGGACCAGAAAAACCGCACCAGCGTGCATAAGCGGGCAGCGACAGGCCACCGCGTGCAAAAAAACGCGACTTGCGGTTTGCTGGAACCGATTACCGCCATATAACGCTTACCGATTTGCAACCGGCCCTGCGAAAAAAAACCGTGGCAGCATCGCGCCATGATCTCCTTCCGCCTCACTTCCGATAACCATCCCGACACGCGCGGTGCGTCACGCGGCTGGCCGGGTAGCGTTTCGGACTGGCTTGACCAGTGCTGGATGACCCGGTGACCCTGACGCGGTACTCTTCGGCCATGGCGTGCGATGATGCAGTGTGGCGTTATCAGATGCGTGGAATTTCCCGCGGCCGATTGAAAACGCAACCTTGTGAAACAAATCGGGCCTATCTCTAGGCGGTCCCGCCGCATATTACTTTACGGGGGTTATATCCGACCTGTCCGTCCAGATCATCCGCAAGCCCGTGCCTGGTCCCGCGTCACGGCGTAATCCGCCAGCCAGTCGATCATCATCGCGCCCTCAGGTGACGCTTCAATCTCGTCGGCCATCCCTGACTGTTCGGCTCGGCTGTACTCCATCAATGGCGGGCGGACGCTCTGGCGAACATCAGAACCACTGTGCAGGCGCCGAGCGAGAGCATCGCGGTCCCGAGGGCGGCAGCTGGCGGCGTCCACACACGTCCCGTCTGACTGTTGTTGACACTTATTCCGCCGCCCAGTCCCACGGCATGAGGTCGTCGCGGCGGGGCATCTTGTGATCTGCGACGCGGTCGAGCACTCAGTGAAGACAAACATCTGGGTCGACGCTGTTCATGCGCGCGGTTTCGATAAGCGTGTAGGCGATGGCTGCGACTTTACCGCCGTCCTTTTTGCCCCATGAAGAGATAATTCTTGCGACCGAAGGTTGGCAAGCGGCACGCCGCCTTCGGCCTGCCGTAGCATCGAGATGACCGCGCGGTCGTGTTTCTGCTCGTTTTCAATCAGTATCTCCTCATGCGTCTTGCCAAACAAGTTTTGCTAATGAAGCACCTTACTTCCGGGAAGATTGCACACCTTACCACCGGAAATTCCTTGTGAAACAGTCTGGCTTCGCGACACAGCGAAAATCGTATTGCCTATGCGAAACCAAACTGGTTATATGAGCAGGCTTGGTGTTCCGAAAAGCGCAGAAATGTGTGGAACCTAACAGGGGAATTCAGTAAGGGCAGCCGCCCGAAGCTGGAGCCGCCCCCGCGACTGTAAGCGGTGAGCTGTTGCCCCTCATGCCACTTGCCAAACCCGACGACGGGTGCGGTGGGGAAGGCGGGCAAACAGCCACGACCCGCGAGCCAGGAGACCTGCCAAGCACGATTGAAACGCGATGCCGTCGGGTGGACGGTAAGGAGAGCTACAATGACTACACTGACCCAAGTTCAGGGCCAATCCCATGGCAAGTTGCGCGCTGATATATTGCCCGCGCTTTTCGCGGCAGTTCTGGGACTGGCGATTATTACCCTGACAGGCCACGTTCAGGCCTCCGGCGTTGCATGACGCCGCCCACGATGTGCGTCACGCCACCGGCTTTCCCTGCCACTAACGGATGTTCTCTAAATTTTTGACCAGCGCGTTGTTCGCTGGTGCTGTAGCTGGCTTGATTGCCGGTCTGCTACAGTTGGCATTCGTGCAGCCTGTTTTTGCTGCATGCGGAGCTTTATGAGCGTGGAGAACTGTTGCATTTCGGGGCCGATCCGGTCACCGCGCATCCGGTGTTGCCGGGGTTTGATGCGGTTCGTGACGGGCTGAGCGTGATCTTCACGATGCTGACCTATACGGGCTATGGCTTGCTCCTGCTGGCGATGATGTCAGTGGCCGAGGGGCGCGGCGCGCAGATAGATGGGCGCATGGGGATGATCTGGGGCATTGCGGGCTTCGTCACATTCCACCCTGCCCCGGCCTTTACGCTTGCGCCCGAGGTTCCGGGCGTGGCGGCGGCAGAGGTGGGTGCGAGGCAGGTCTGGTGGTTTTGCCACGGTCGTGTCGGCGGGGGTGGCGCTGTGGCTGCTTGCGTTTGCGCGCAATTGGGCGCTTCGGGGTCTGGCCGTGGTCTTGCTGGCAGCACCTCATTTGATCGGCGCGCCAGAGCCGGACAGCTTTAGTGGCACAGTGCCACCAGAAATCGCTGCCCTCTTCGCGGCGCGGGCCGCGGGCGTCGGTTTGGCCGCGTGGGTGTTGCTGGGCGCCTTCGCCGGTTATTTTTGGCGGCGGGAGGAGGCGCACGACACAGCGAGAGTTGGCGCATGAACAGGGCGCTTGGTCTTTTTCATCATCGGACTGGTGTTCGGTGGCGGAATAGGCTTCACGCTTGCTGCGGGCAGTGGGGTCACTTTTGATGGGGCACGATCACGGTTATGCTGCTGTGCATGGCGGCATGACTAAGGGGGGGCCACAGCGGCAGCGCGCAGATATCGCGCACACCACTGCGCTTGAGGTGCCCCGCACTCCGTGCGCCACGAGGTTGCAATTGAGCTGACCCCGCGATCCAGATCGAGGGCTACAACCTTCAGGTTCATGCCGGAAACTTCACCTTCACGCCGGGCCGTCGGCCTGGTGGATGTGCCGGGCGAGGGGCATGCGCATGTTTATGTCAACGGTGAAAAGCTGGGCCGTCTTTATGGCGCATGGATGCATCTTCCACGTCTGCCACCAGGCGAGGTGATCGTTTTGGTCACGCTGAACAGCAACACCCACGGCCCGCTTGCCGTGGACGGGACGCTTTTTGCCGCCATCACGACGCTTTTTCGTTGAGGAGTGACCGTTGCGTCAGCGAATACCGGAAGCCCGCCATGCGCCTTTTGATCTCCAGAAAGGAGACCCGCCAATGACCGCTTCCTTGCATGTCTGCATGACTTGCCGCGCTGGCGAGGTGCCACAGGACGATGCGCCACGCCCCGGCGCATTGCTGCACGCAGCCTTGACCGAGCCAGGTGCGCCGGAAGGGTGCAGATCGTGCCGGTTGAATGCCTGTCGGCCTGTTCACAGGGGCGACTGTTGCACTGTCGTCGCCCGGAAAATGGACCTACATCTATGGACGGCTGAGCCGTGCCGACAGTGTCGAAATCCCTTGCAGGTGCCGCCGCTTATGCCGCCTCCGCCGATGGCCTTGTGCCGTGGCGTGAACGCCCCAGTGTTTTTCCGCAAGCAAAAAAGCCTTTGCCCGTATTCCCCCGATGGAGGCCCCCCAAATGACCGACCTTGCCAAAATCCCCGTGACCGTGATCACCGGCTTTCTCGGCTCGGGCAAAACTACGCTGATCCGCCACCTGATGACCCATTTCAAAGGGGCGTCAGCATGCTGTGCTGGTCAACGAATTCGGCACCGTCGGCGTCGACGGCGACATTTTGACATCCTGTGCGGATGAGGATTGCCCTGCGGAAAACATTGTGGAACTGGCCAACGGCTGCATTTGCTGCACCGTCAAGGTCGCTGTTGCCTGCCAGATTGTAACTGGCGGTGCCGGGATGCAGGCTCATCGGTGTGGGCCAGGATGAAGATGCGCTGTCGCTGGTGCGGCGCGCCGACTTCTGCCGCGCTGAACGCCCGCCGCAGGCGGTAGCTTATGTCCCAAAGCTCTCGCAGCACTGGTTTCAAGGCCGAGGGTGATGTGCCCGGCGACGTTCTCGAGGGGAAGACCCATTCCGGAGCGCACTCGCCGATGACCCGGGCGACCTCTGGCCAGGAGGTGGCGGGGATCGTCCGGCACCTCCGCGCTTGCCAGCGGCGCTGAAGGTTTTGCTTGCGTAGGGATATCCGGCGAGGACGATGTCGAAGGCTCCGCGGAAGGGCTGGCTTTTGAGGGCCGCAGATCATCCCAGACCGGCGCCGGGGCGAAAATACCCAGGCGCGCTGGCGGCGATGAGCACAGCTCGGGGCCAGGCCTCCGTTCCGACAAAGGCGCGGGTGTGATAGCCAGGCTCGCTGGCGCAGGAGGCCCAGA
>NZ_VCNH01000007.1 GCF_024355225.1 Roseovarius sp. M141 | reverse complement strand
TTCCTGCCTCGCCAGGCCCGAGATCGCCTCAGTCAATGGTGCGGGATGTTGGCCAAGAACGCCAATCAGATAAGAAAGGAGGTGAGGCATGGCATTGCCACCGGGCGTTGCTTATTTCACATTACACGAAGCCTCGGCCCAATGGGAACGTGTCGTTCTCGCCGACATTGCTGGCTGGGCGTCGGTCGGTCGTTTTAAACACGATCGCTCACGGCCATCGGTGGCTTTTCCCAACGGCCCGCAGCCACTTTCTTCAGGATTTGGGGCTGTACTGGTCACTGACATTCTCCAAATGTTCCTGGCAAAGTTGGTGGAACGGGCCCTCTACCACTCCGTCGGCTTGTCTACGTGGCTACAAGCCAGGCCGATGTGAGTCGTTTCTGCTATCGGAAACACTCCAGAGTGGGATCGAGGTCACGCTGGCGGACCTGTTGGATCATGGCTGAGGACGCCCGCCGTTTCGAAGCGGATTTCGATCTTCTGCGGCGCCCGGCATCGCAATACAGGATCGACCGCGCGCTACGATTGGGATGAGATGTATATCTGCTTCATATTTCGCCGCGTTCATGAACACGGTGTCTTTGAAACACAGGCCATGAGTGGGCTCAGAATGGAGAAGTGCAGGAATGGTTCGTGAAAAGTCAGATAGCGGCGAGGTGCCGTGGATGAGCGGACGATCCGTGGCGCAAACTCACCCCGATTTGGAAAAGCCCGCTGCGCGAGACTTGGTTGATCATATCAAAACACCGAGAGGTACCGGAAGATCATGCGCCGTCTTCTGCTCCCCTCGCCGGAATCATGGACCAGTTTCGGGCTTGGGCCGGAATGCGTCGGCGCACAGCACGACACGCCCGCGCGCAGTGGCGAATCCATCAGATGGGCGTAGCGCTGTGTCGTCTGCGATCCGGCTGTGGCCCAGAAGCTTGCTCGATCATTTTCCAGCGACGCGCCGCCGCTGACCAGCAGTGAAGCGAAGGTGCGGCGTAGATCATGGATGCGCACATCCGGGAATCCCGGACCTGCTTCTGGATATTGGCCCAGAAGCGGCGGATTTCCTTCACGGGCTGGCCCGGAACATCGCCGGGAAAAAAGCAGTTGGCATCCGCGCGGCACCAGTACTGGCGCTGGCGCACGATCGCCGCCGCCTCCGTCCGGAGATTGGAGAGGCGGTGGATCTTGCGCTGCTTGGTCATGCTGGCGGGCTTCGACCAGCTCAGATGCTCAAGGTTGAAGTGTTCCCAAACCGCGCTTGGCGAACCTCGCCGACGCGCGCCGGTCAGCATGCACATCCTGATGATGTCAGCCGCGCGGCGGTCCTCAGCCGTCTCCCAGCGCCTCGGCCAGCTTGCGGATTTCTTCATGGCTCAAAAAGCGCTCGCGTGGGTTTTCGATCCGGCGGCGGAAACCGAGGCCGGATTGTCCTCGCGCCAGCCCCAGCCGACAGCATAGGTGAACATCTTGCGCAGCACCTCGCCGGTCCGGTTGGCGCGCACTGGGGTCGGCTTTTGCCCCCTGCAGCTTCCGCGCCCGGTTGTTCGGCTTGGCTTTCGAAGGTCGGGCGCGACCTACCGCCACCTTGTTCAGCAGCTTTTCCACATCGTAGGGTGTGATCTCTGTCACCAGCCGGTTGCCTCCCAATCCGGAGCCACCAGCTTGGCCAGCATAGATTTCTGGTCGGAGGCGTTGGTGGGCGAGAGGGTGTGGCAGGTGCACTTCCGTGTACCGCCGATCATGTCCTGATGCGCGGCGCATCGCGCCCGGTCTCCTTTTGCCCCAGCGGGTCGGCCCCTGCGTCGATCTCGCGCCGCAGTTCTTTTTGCCCGCCCCGCGCGCCGTGGTCGACCATTCCGGCCAGCGTCCGATGGTCATCCGCCGCTGCCGCCCGGCATGTCGATAATCGATGGTGAAGGCCCGGTTTCCCGAGCGGTAGATGCAGACCGCGAACCCCGCACATCGGTGTCAAAAAATCTGATAGTCCCGCCCCGGCGCTGGCTCGGCCTCGCGCACAGACTTTTCATTCAATCGCACTCGGTTGACCATGCAACTCACCCCTCCAGTCGTCATCACATGACGCGTAGATTCGCGCCGCTAGCAAGCGAAGCATGCCTACTGGGGGTGGCGGGGTGGCGCAGGGTGGCAGTGATGTGACGACGGCGTGCCACCCGGAGATGTCTCTAAGGCTCGATGGCGCAAAAGCCGACATTTGCTGCGTCTGCGAATTTTGGCTTTATCGTATTGGGAAGCAGACGTTTGGCGGTACTTGACCCTCTTAACCCCAGCGAACAGCACCCTTGAGCTCAAAAAAAGTCCAAAAAGCCGCGAAATTAAGTAAAGACCGCGATAAATTGTCTCGATCCCCAACTACCATCAAGGGTTTGAGCGGACTGTTTGAGGAAAGAGTCTTGAGATATTTTGAGGTGCTCGAAAAAGATGCTGTGTAGAAGTTCGGCGGCGCACCAGCAAAATCGACCAATATCGAGAGGTTGTGTGTCGCGTCGTGATTTCCACTAGGGCTTGCAGGCATCACACACAATGCTGTAGCATTGACTTTATAGGCATCCCCTGATTAGAACAATAAGAGAACATTTACAGCGTGGTTATTCAAAGAGTTCGAGACCCCGTCCATAATCTTATTGAGTTTGATACTCGTGATGAGCTTGAGCGCGTCGTATGGAAGTTGCTTCAGAGCAGACCGTTTCAACGGCTGCGTAGAGTAAAGCAGTTGGGCTTCTCCCGAACTTGTGTATTCAGTTGCAACGCATACGCGGTTTGCTCACAGCATCGGCGTGTTTCATACGGCTAGAGAACTTATGGAGATCGTCAGGAAGAAGACAGATGATCAGGGGTCACGTGAGAAAATCGCCTTGGCTGCCGCCATAGTGCATGATGTGGGTCATGGCCCATTCAGCCACGCTTTTGAAACCGTTGGAAAGCGTCTGAAGTTGAAGCTGGCCGATCATGAAGTTAAGTGAGCGATGAGCTTATTCGAAATGGCGAAATTGCTGAAATTCTGAATGCAGATATCATGGATGGTTTCGCATCAAGTGTTGCTAACATGATTAAGAAAGAAGGTAAGATCACGCTTCACAACTCAGTTGTTTCCAGTCAATTTGACGCAGACCGTCTTGATTACATGCAGCGTGATCGGATGATGACAGGAAGTGAACATGCTGCCATTGGATCTGACTTGGTTGTTGGCCAATCTCGACATTGGTGAAGTGACAACTGGCGTTGACGATATGGCTGTTGGTTCAGTACCGACCTTCGTAATCGGCCCGAAAGGCGATACAAGCGGCTGAATCTTATGTTCTGGGGTTATTCCAACTTTACCCGACAATCTATTTTCATAAGACCACACGAGGTGCTGAGAAGTTATTCGCGGAAGTTCTGGTTCGACCTCGTCGAGTTGGTTGGAGATGACGCTGTGGGGAAAACTGGGATTACCTTCGAACCATCCACTGATCAAGTTTTGCCAAGGAACCTGAGAGCCTCGAAACAGCCTTGGCTTTAGACGACACGGCTGTTTGGGGCGCACTTCAGCTTTTTACTTGAAGCAGATGATCCAATCCTCTCGGAGTTTTCAGATCGTCTCCTGAACCGGAAACTTTTCAAATGCTATGACATTCGGGCGGAAATTACCCACAGATGTGACCCCACAATTCGATGGACCTGCAAAAATATAGAGAAAATTGAAAAAATGTTGCGCCTCGGCGGTGGTGAAGCTACAAGAATGGGAAAAAGAAGTAAGAGGCAGTCGTTCCCCGTATCATCACAGATGAGGCCGAACGAAAGCCCTACAAGGCAGGTGGTGGTAGCAATGGCTATACTGAGCAGATCAACGTGCGTACCGATGGTGGCGAGTTGATCGACATCAGGCAACGGTCCGAGATAGTGAAATCTTTGAGTGTTTATAGGCTGACTCGCGCATACTATGATGAATCAGACGCTGAAGCCTTTACAGGTAATAAAAGATATTGTTGAAGGGGAGATCAACTGATGTCCGATATTAGATAGAAGAAGTTACAAATCTCATTCGAGATGCAGGTGGTCGGATCGTAGGTCGGACGCGGTTACAGAAGATTGCGTACCTGCTTACTGCGACGGGTCTCGATGATAGCTTTCGTTTTGCATACAAGCACTACGGCCCTTTCAGTGAAGAGTTGGCTTCATCTGCAAAGTTTGGTGCATTGTTTGGAAACCTCAATGAGCGCCAAGATCAAACGGCATGGGGGTGGGACGTATTCCACGTATACTATTGATAATGTTCAAGAACTTGAACAAGGCAACCCACGCCATAGCCTTGCAACCCTTGCCGCTGCTGCCGACTCGATCGAGTTGGAGCTGGCCGCTACTGCGGTCTTTTTGGCCCACGATGGTTACGATGATCCCGGAATGAAACGGCTCAACGTAAGCCTGAAAAGGCAACAGCCGTGCGCTTAGCTAATGCCAAGGCTCTCTTGGCCAGCCTGTCACAGATAGATGTTCCTACACCGATTCCGCAAACACTGTTGGCGTGATCACACAATCGTCCGAATGGCAGTTCGCGATCGTTAGTAACGGACTCCGTCACTAACGATCGCTTGATTGCATTGGTCGGATATTTTTTCTGTTTCAAAGCCCTTCATCCGCCTCCTTTCAAAGAAACAGACTTACCCCTAGTCGGGAATTTTTCAGTGGGGAGTGGGGAGGTCAAGCGTTTATATGCAGCAATGGTGACCGTGATGAATGGCAGCTCAGGGCCGTTCGCGATCATGATCCAGTGAGATAAGGGATCGGCTACCTCAACGCCACCTCAACCCGCATACACCGTTTTGGCGCGGTCGGTGACGGTGAAACCCGGTCAATGTCGGGTGTCGTCGGAGTAGAAAATGCGCGGAATCAAAGGCTTGGCGCGTAAGTCACTGAAATATCTAAGTTATTGGAATCGCAGATATTTCGGCTCATAACCTGAAGGTCGTAGGTTCAAATCCTACTCCCGCAACCAAAAAACAACGCTAAATCAAAAGCTTAAAGTCCGACCTAATCAGTCGGGCTTTTGCTTGTGCGGTTTACATCAACGCCACATCAACACCGGACCAGAAAAACCGCACCAGCGTGCATAAGCGGGCATTTGCAGGGTAAGGCTCCGGCGGCGGCTTCGTCTGACTTTGGCTACGATCCGATGATAAGTCCGATGTTATGTCCGATTTCATTTACCGCCCTCAAATCGAAGTTCTTCTGCAGCCGATGGCATTCGTCGTCGGCAATGGTCGGATGAGGGCAAGCTCCGGATCGTCGAGGAAAGTTTTGTCGGCCACCGGCAAGTGACAGCTGACGGCGCGGCGGCATGGCATTTGCCGATCACTGTTGACGATCTGGCGGCGACAGTATCGCAACGGTGAGCTTGGTGCGGGCCGCCCGGTATCCTTCGCCCCGGTGACCGTCACGAAGGGTGTCCCTGCCTCTCAAACGGGGCCGGTTGATCCCCCCCTGATCTTCCACGGAACTCTCAGGTGGAGATAGCCCTGCCGAATGGCCGTCGGCTTGTCGTGCCCACCGGGGTCGAGCCGGAAGGCGCTTGCGCGGATCCTGTCAGTGGTGGACGGGCAATGATCGCGTTTCCGGCAGGCGTGAAGGTCTGGATCGCCGCATGGCGTGACTGACATGCGGCGGGGCATGAACACGCTGGCATTGCAGGTGCAGCAAGGTCTCGGGCGTGATCCGCATGCGGGAGAGATATTTTGCTTCCGCGTACCGCAAAGGCGATCTGGTCAAGATTTTATGGCATGAGGGGGTCGGCACATCACTCTATCTGAAACGTCTCGAGGCAGGCAAGTTCATCTGGCCGGTGAGCCGCACGGGCGACGCAGTCCAGTCTCCGCAGCCCAGCTCGGTTATCTTCTCGAAGGTGTTTGGGGATACCCCCCTTTGGTGATGCTGACGAATCTTTTCCAGAGGAGGTTCAGGTCCTTGATCCGCGCCATCCGCTCTTTGGGCGCAGGTTCCGGTGTTCTTGGCCGATCGTTGTTTCGCAGGGGCAGTTCTTCGCCCTTCTACGAGGTTGCGTATCGCGATGGCGTGACACTGAATGTGCCGGTGGCGGTGACCGAGCCGTGTGTTTTGCTGACTTCTCCTACCAAACTGAGCGTGGAAGCTTTGCTGGAGCTACTAAATGTGGTAAGTTTAGATCATGAGCACGGCACCCGAAGATCTTTGGACGATGCTGCCGGTGACGCTGAGGCGCCAGATCGTCGACGACATAGCCGTGGTTCTGGCGGAGGTCTTTCGTGATGTCCGAGTTGATCCAACTGACGCATCTGGAAGCGCAAGGCCGTCGTCTACATCCGACAATCGACGCCGCATCAGGTCGTGAGCAACCAAGAGAGCCTGCGGCTGCAATACGCGCTCAGCCAACGCGCCCACGATCTTGATGGCATGAAGCTGACATTGACGTGATCGACGCCGATCTCGGTCTGAGCGGCGCCTCTACCGCACATCGCAGCGGGTTCCAGGAACTTGTCGGTCGGGTCGGGCTCAGCGAAGTGGGAATGATCCTGTCCGTCGACGTGACGCGGCTCGCGCGCAACTGCTCGGATTGGTATCCTCTTCTGGACATCTGTGGGCTGCGGGGGTGTCTGATCGCCGATCGCGACGGCGTCTATGACCCCCGGCAGTGCCAACGGACGCCTTCTGCTTGGCCTCAAGGGCACCATATCCGAACTCGAGCTGCATACGATCCGCAGCCGCCTGACGACCGGCTCGATCGCCAAGGCACAGCGCGGGGAGCTCGCCCCTCACCTTGCCGGTCGGCCTCGTACGGGATGCCGGTGTCGTGCTGAAGGATCCCGATATGGGTGTTCAGGACCGGCTTGGTCTTGTGTTCGAACTCTTTCTGAAGCTGCGCAGCATCGCCAAGGTGATGCGCATGCTGAATGCTCGCGGTCTCGATCTGCCACGCAGGGACCGGCACGGCGAGTTGCACTGGGCTCGCGCGACGGTTTCCGCGGTCGCTGCGATCCTGAAGAATCCCGCTTACGCAGGCGCTTTCGTCTATGGCCGAACCCGCATGAGGGACACGACCCCGGACGGTCGGTCTCCGGCAAAAGCGAAAAGTGGCGAGACCTCTCGAGGAATGGCGTATTGTCGTGAAGGACCGGTATCCGGCCTATATCGATTGGCCGACCTATGAGAAGATCCGCAGCATCGTGAGCGACAACCGGGCCGAATACATGCGCACCAAGACAAGAGGCATCCCCCGCGACGGCGACCTTCTCTTGCATGGCATCGTGTGGTGCGGACGGTGCGGCCACAAGATGTATGTTCGATACAAGGGCGGCGGAGAGTATGTCCGCAACCACTTGCGCACCCACTCCGGGTTGCCCACTTGCCAGCATATCCGGGCCGAGGCAGTGGACGCCGCTGTTGCCGACGCATTCCTGACCGCGCTGGCCCCCGCGGAACTCGATGCTCTGTCACGCGCCCGCCGGGCCCAGAGCAAGGTCGACGGAGCCTTGCGCGCAAACGCCGAACGCGAGGTCGAGCGCACACGCTATGCAGCGGCTTTGGCACAGCGGCAGTACAATCGCGTCGATCCTGACAACCGTCTCGTGGCCGCCGAACTTGAACGCCGCTGGGAAAGCGCGCTGATGGAGGCTCGGGCGGCGGAGGCGGCGCTGGCCGAGCAATCCGCACAGCAACCGACCGCGCCTCTGGCAATGGGGAAGGCTTTCACCGGCAAGGTGGTGGCCTTGGCGGGACGTCTGCCGCAAATCTGGGCGGATCCCGCCACCACTGACGCGCATCGCAAGTCGCTCCCTGCGCTGCCCGGTGGACAAGGTGGTGCTCGACCGGACGTCCGAGCGCGCGCTGGTCCGCATCGTATGGCGCGGCGGGGCGGTGACCGACCTCGATGTCAAAATGCGGGTCACGGCGATCGCAAAAACTCGCTCGGGGTGGCGAAATGCGGGCGCGCCTGCTCGACCTGGCGAAAGAAGGCAGGCCCGACAATGAAATTGCTCGCCTTCTCACCGAAGAGGGTCACGGATCGGCCAACTGTGCCGACATGGTTCTTCCCGTCACCGTGCAACGTATCCGGCTGGCCGAAGGCATCAAGGCGCCCCCCTTCCCGCAGGCGGTGGGAGCACGATCCCGGCTTCCTGAGCACAACGGAGCTCGCTGCCAAGTTGGGGATTCCGGTCAACTGGCTCTACGTCCAGATCAAGAAGAAGCGTCTGCTCATCGAACCTCAGCCAACCGGTGCCTATCTGTTTCCCGACACGTCAGTCGTGTTGGACGGAGTGCAGAACCTACGAAATCACGTGATCGGCGAACTGGATTTGAGAATCTGTCAGCCTGACAATGGGGGGTATCAACATGGGTGATCGCTGGAAGGAATTGACTGGCGCAATCCGCGCTGGACGCAACGCCCTGAAAAGGTTGGATAAATAGCGCTCATAGTCCTGTTTTGCATGGGCATTTCCGAACCGGCATGGTAGATTGTGACCATGTCAGATGCCGCCTCCGAACTCGAGAAACTGCGCGCCGAATTGGCCGCCACGAAGGCCCAGCTTGCCCGTTCGAACGCTGTTGTGTCGGCCTCCGAGGCGCTGATCGCCGGCCTGAAGCTTGAGATCGCCATGCTCAAGCGCGACAAGTATGGCCGCAGCGCCGAACGCACCGCCCGGCTGATCGACCAGCTCGAGTTGCAGCTCGAGGAACTGGAAACCGCTGCGGCGGAGGATGCCATCCGCGCCGAGCAGGCGGCGGAGAAGACGAAGGTTGCAGGCTTCGAGCGGCGCAAGCCGGTGAAGAAGCCGTTCCCCGAGCATCTGCCGCGCGAACGGGTCGTGGTCGAGGCCCCCTCAAACTGCGCGTGCTGCGGATCCGAACGGATCGTGAAGATGGGCGAGGATGTCACCGACACGCTGGAGGTGGTGCCGCGGCAGTGGAAGGTGGTCCAAACCGTCCGCGAGAAGTTCACGTGTCGCGATTGCGAGAAGATCAGCCAGCCTCCGGCCCCGTTCCACCCGATCCCGCGCGGCTGGGCAGGCCCCAGCCTGCTTGCCATGATCGTGTTCGAGAAGTTCGGCCAGCACCAGCCCCTGAACCGCCAAAGCCGACCGCTATGCCCGCGAAGGCGTCGAGTTGAGCCTGTCCAGGCTCGCCGACCAGGTGGGCGCGGTGACCGAGTTGTTGACACCGCTGAACGCGCTGATCGAGGCGCATGTGTTCGCCGCCGCACGGCTGCATGGCGATGATACGACAGTGCCGCTGCTCGCCCGCGGCGGCACGAAGACCGCGCGGCTCTGGACCTATGTGCGCGATGACCGCACCTTCGGCGGCACCGCCCCGCTTACGGTGGTCTTCCGCTTCTCCCGCGATCGGGGCGGCGAGCATCCGACCGGGCATCTCAAGGGATGGCAGGGCATCCTGCAAGCTGATGCCTATGCCGGATACAACCAGCTTTACGACCCGAAGCGAGTGCCGGGGCCCGTTGCTTCGGCCCTGTGTTGGGCACATGCCCGCCGCAAGTTCTTCCGAACTCGCGGATGCCGAGAAGAACATTCGCAAGGGCAAGAACGCCAAGGAGATCTCGCCGATCGCGTTCGAGGCGGTGAAGCGCATCGACGCCCTGTTCGAGATCGAGCGCGACATCAACGGCAAATCCCCCGCCGCCCGCCTCGAGGTGCGACAACGCCAGTCGGTCCCGCTGGTCGCCGATCTGGAGCGTTGGCTGCGCGAAGAACGTGCGCTGCTCTCGAAGCACGCCAAGGTCGCCAAGGCGATCGACTACCTGCTGTCGCCGAAGCACTGGTCAGGATTCACCGCGTTCCTCGAAGATGGCCGCATCTGCCTGACCAACAATGCCGCCGAAAGATCGCTGCGCGGTGTGGCCCTCGGAAGAAAATCATGGCTCTTCGCAGGGTCCGAGCGTGGCGGGCAGCGCGCCGCCGCCATGTATTCCCCTGATCGGCACGGCCAAACTGAACGGTATCGATCCGCAGGCCTGGCTCGCCGACGTCATCGCCCGCATCTCCGACATGCCGGTCTCACGCCTGCACGAGCTTCTGCCTTGGGAATGGGACGGAGCAACGCAACACGTCAAGGCAGCCTGACCGCGGTACACAGCGGATGCTTACGCGACGACCGCGGAGAGAACCCAAGAGCCCGGCACGCATGATGGACTGCAACAAGGATCAGAACTTGACGGAGGCGATTAGGAGAACGGGTTGGGACACAACCCAACAAGAAAGCCACGAATATCTCGGTGCTGGCGGCCATAGGCGTGCGCTGGGACGGGCAGAAGGTGCTGCTTCCAATCATGAATATGGGCCGCGAGAGTAAAGCTGCCTGGACCGAATTTCTCGGCGATCTCGATGCGCAAAAGTTATTCGCAATTCATAGCCACCCTTGATGGCCAATCAAAGCGATTTATGGCATGCTACGTCCTGCTTGGATAAACCCGACTGCGAAGATTTGTTCAGACAATAGGCTTGAATGCGCCGCAATCCATGTGGGTAACAAAATTCACTCCTCCTTTACGAACCTTCGACGATTAAGATAGCACGCGCGGGCCGGTCTTTAGCCTGAATTGAATGTGGTCGGTCCGCCGCATATCGGATTGTATCCCCCCGCACCCAGTGTCTCTTTGGCTCTATCCGATGTGGCAATAAGTTCTCCACTGAAAACCGCGAGGTTCTCAACACAGCCAGAACGATGCGGATCGCTTTCCAAGATGCCATTTGCCTCAAATTCGAGGTCATAGATTTCAGTAAGTCCGACGCTTTCGGGAGCGCTGAGAATTCTTATTTTTACAGCCGGTTCCGCGGGAATTAATTATCGGAACCTTTTCCGCCCGGACCACTTCTTTGATGGGGTCTTCCTCGGTAGTGCCGTCGTCCAGAAGGCCCGAGAAATCCATACCGAGCGCCTGTGTAAGGTTCCACAGACTGGCGACAGTCGGGCTGCTTTCTTGACGCTCGATTTGCGACAGCATTGATTTGGATACGCCGGAAAGCTTTGCGAGTGAATCAAGGCTCAGTCCACGCGATTTTCGGGCTTCCTTAAGTCTTGTCGCCAACCGTTCGTTTATCTTTTGGTTTGCCAATGTCTTCTCCACCTTGGTGTAGTCGCTTCTACACCTTGCTCACGTAGATGAGTTCAGCTTGTTCCAATCAAGCACAACTTTGCCACTTAGTCCAGATCGCATCACTTCAAACCCGATGCAAAAATCATCCACATCAAAACCGGTGGGTGATCACATCACGCACGTTCAATCCGTTTTGCAGCATGGCGATCATTTTATACCATGTTTCAAAAATCTCGCACTGTAGACGCCTTTGAGGGTAATGGCCTTGAATACAATTCGCGACCAATCCACAGGCGATTTTCCAGGGGTAATGCCCAGTAACGCGATGCGTCCGCCCATCACCAGATTTTCCACCATCTGATCCAGCGCCATCTGGTTCCCGGACATCTCTAACCCCACGTCAAAACCTTGGGACATCTTCAACGCGCCCTCGACCTCGCGTAGCTCCTGTTTTGCGACATTTACTGGAAACAAATCGACCACGCGTGCCGCAAGATCGAGCCGGTCCTGATTGACGTCGGTAATCACCACATGACGTGCTCCAACGTGACGAGCAACAGCCGCAGCCATGATCCCAATCGGGCCAGCGCCAGTGACCAATACGTCCTCACCAACCAGATCAAAGGACAGCGCGGTGTGAACAGCGTTGCCCAACGGATCCAGAATCGCACCAATGTCGTCGTCAATTTCATCCGGCAGCGGCATTACGTTAAACGCAGGTAGGCGTAGGTATTCCGCAAATGCGCCCTGCTCATTCACGCCTATACCTCTGGTTTCCGGATCAAGATGAAACTTGCCCGCACGAGACTGGCGGGACTTTTTGCCAATCAAGTGGCCCTCGCCCGAACAGCGCTGACCTATCGTCAGATCGTCGACATTTTTGCCGAGCTCGACAATCTCACCCGCAAATTCATGGCCGGTTATCAATGGCACAGGGACCGTCTTCTGCGCCCAGTCGTCCCAGTTCCAGATATGAACATCGGTACCGCAGATGCCGGTTTTGTTGATCCGTATCAGCACATCGTACGCGCCAATTTCTGGCACTGGCGCGCGCTCCATCGACAGACCTACCTCTGCCCGGGCTTTAACCAGCGCTTTCATTTGATTGCTCATGATATTGCCCCCACTGCACGTCCGGCTTTGGCAAAACCATCCAGTGCAAAATCTAAATCTGTCTTGGTTAAGGCAGCATTCATTTGTGTTCTGATCCGCGCCGCGCCTTTTGGCACAACAGGAAAGAAGAACCCGGCAACATAGACGCCGTGATCAAACAGCTTTGTCGCCATTTGTTGTGACAGCCGCGCATCCCCTAACATGACGGGCACAATAGGGTGCTCACCATCCAGCAGATCAAAGCCCAGTGATGCAAGCCCGTCGCGCCAGTATTTGGTGTTCTCAAACAGTTGCCAACGCAGATCGTCCCCTGCCTCCACCAAATCAAGCGCAGCAAGAGCGGCGATCACCATAGCAGGGGGCAGTGAATTTGAAAACAGATAAGGTCGCGCGCGCTGACGCAGCAGATCAATCACGGCCTGTGGTCCGGCGATATAACCGCCTATGGCCCCACCAAGTGCCTTGCCAAAGGTACCGGTCAATATGTCTACATCGACACCGTAATGCGCTGCCATGCCACGCCCCTGTGGCCCCATGAATCCGGTGGCGTGGCAATCATCAACCATCACCAGCGCGGCATATTTTTGCGCCAGATTGGTGACATCCGGCAGGTTTGCCAGATAGCCATCCATCGAAAACACACCATCCGTCGCAATCATGATATGGCGCGCGCCGCTATTACGCGCTTCTTTCAGCTTTGCCTCAAGATCGTCCATATCGGAATTTGAGTAGCGATAGCGACGTGCTTTGCACAAACGAATGCCGTCGATAATTGACGCATGGTTTAATGCGTCAGAAATAATTGCATCCTCGGGTCCTAAAAGTGGCTCAAACACGGCAGCATTCGCATCAAAACAAGCAGCAAACAGGATGGAATCCTCCTTGCCCAGAAACGCCGCCAACCGTTGTTCAAGCTGTCGGTGTATATCTTGTGTGCCACAGATAAATCGCACTGACGCCATGCCAAACCCATGGGCGTCGTAGCTATCCTTCGCCACTGCGATCAACGCCGGATGATCGGCAAGCCCAAGGTAGTTATTGGCACAGAGGTTCACCACATTTTCGCGTTGCTGGCCCGCATGTTCAACAGTAATCCGCCCGCCCTGCGGCGAGGTGATCAAACGCTCTCGTTTCATCATGCCTTCAGCCTCGATCGAGGCGAGTGTTTCGCTTATCTGGGTTAAGAAGGCAGCAGTCATCATCATCTCCTACTGGAATAGGGACGCTATAGCGGAAAAAAATCCGTAATCAAGGATTTTTCTTGACTCTCCCTATTCTCACTGGATAAGTGTTCGACATTCGGGTTGTGCCGGTTTGATTGGCGCACTGCGGGTGTGAAACCAATGCAATCAAGGCTAACCACCCTGATTTCGTTCTTCCCTCCACAGAGGTATCAGGAGGCAAAATGCTCACAAATACAGATCAGTATGAAGAACTTGCGGTGATGCTTCCCAATCACTTTATATCCCTTTGATGTGACTGTTGAAGCTACCGACATGTGGAATGTTCTGTCGCGATGCGCCCTGGAATTTGCATCACATGATATGCAGTTACTCAAAGTCTCGCGTGTTCATGATAGCGCAGTTTATTTTCGGTTGGATTGCCGACGGTATTCAGATATCGCCCGGCTGGAAGCGGCGCTGAAGTTGCCTGATGCGCCTAAGGCTCTAAAGTGGGAAATCACCATTGGACGCCGAAAATAGACAGGGGTTGTCTAACAGGCTGCTGAAAAACGATTTTGGCGGACCTGTCTCGTCCACTTGATCAATGAATGCCACGATGGCTTTTCGTCAGCTCAACGAGAGAGCCCGAAAAACCTGCCTATTTCGGCACAAGGCTTGCGATGGCGGACTTTTTTCAGCAGCCTGCTAATAGGGCACCGCTCGTCAAGCCTGCAGAGTTCATGACACTCCCCAAGAAGCGCAAGAACTCTTTTGGCCCGGTGGCGCGGCAGGCATTCGCCGATGACCATGCCCGACTTTACGTCGAGTGCCGCGAACAGCGTGGTTGTCCCGTGGCGCTTGTAATCATGCGTCATCGTGGCCGCACGACCCTTCTTGAGCGGCAGTCCCGGCTGGGTCCTGTCGAGCGCCTGGATCTGCTACTTCTCATCAACGCAAAGCACGACGGCCCGCTCGGGCGGATCAAGGTAAAAGCCCGACGATATCGGTGACCTTCTCCTCGAACATCGGGTCGTTCGAAACCTTGAACCCATGCGTCAGGTGCGGCTTCAGCCCTGCTTCCGCCCAGATGCGCCCCACGCTTGAAGGCGAAATGCCCACGGCCTCGGCCATCAACGCGCGGCTCCAATGGGTGGCATTCGGTGGTGTCTCCTGCACCGTCTTGGCAATCACATTGATACGCGTTGCCCGTGGCAGCGGGGGGGGACCCCTGAGGGGCGGGTCTTGTCTCGCCTGAGGCCGTCCACGCCTTCGTCAAGGTAACGCGCCTGCCAGCGCCAAACGGTGGGCTTCGACGTGTTCGCGCGTCGCATGATCTCGTTGGCCCCGCAGTCGTCTGCCGTCGCCAGCACGATCTCGGCACGCCAGACCAGCTTGCGGGCAGTGTTTCGGCAGGCAATCACGGCTTGAAGCTGGGCGCGGTCGGCGGGGCTCAGATACAAGCAGATGTCATCTCGTCTCATGCCGATACTATGGCACGCTAAAAAAAGAATGGGAATCGTCTGTCAGGTGGGGAACACTACGTCTAGTCATCTGGAACTGTAATTCGTATCATTTATCCGAGTCCGGATTGCTCCAAAACGCGGGCGAGGATGAGTAAGTTTTCGTCGAGCTCGGCTTCTTTCACGCTGGCAAACCCCAGAAGCAAACCGCTTCGGCTTGACGAACGTTCTCGGAAAAGGGAAATGGGAAACGAAGTAACACCAGCCTCACGCCCCCGTTCGGATATTTCTGCGTCATCCGTACCCGGAGGTAACCAGCCGATTGCGTTCATGCCGCTGTCAGGAATTTCCATATCCAGCAGGCCGGGCAGTATTTGGGCGGCCCTCTCGGTGAATAGTTTCCGACGGGCGCCGTAGACATTTTGCATCTGTCTGATATGCGCAGAGAAATACCCTTCATCAATAAAATGGGCCAACGTTTCCTGATCTAATACTGAAGTACTACGGGCGAATGATGCGATGGCAGACCGGAAGGTGCCAACAAGTGATTCCGGCAACACAAAATAACCGATGCGCATCGACGGAAACATGGATTTACTGAAAGTACCGATGTAAATAACGCTGTTGGTGGAATCGATACTGCGCATCGCGGCAAGGGGGGCGACCATTGTAGCGGAACTCGCTGTCATAATCGTCTTCGATAATCCAGGCACCGTTCTGTTGCGCCCATCTGAGCATGCTTAGCCGCTTCGCAAGGCTTAACGTGACACCCAAGGGGTGATGGCGCGAGGGCATAGTGATTGCGAGGCGTGCATCGTTGTGGTCTCTGATCCCGGTACCCACATCCATTCCGTCTGGCTCAACATCAAGATTGGAAATGGTACGGTTAAGTGCCTTCAAAGTCAGACGCACACCGTCTGGCCCGGGATCTTCGAGCCAAACCTTGTCACCCGGGTTGCTGAGCAAGGTCACTGCCAGATGCAACGCAAATGTGGCCCCTGGCACAATCAGAATTTGGTCGGGGTCACAAACGTCTCCGCGGTGGACGGCCAAATACTGAGTTATACTGGTGCGCAGGGCCAGACTACCCGCCGAATCTTCATACCCAAGCATGTTTGGTTTAGACTGCTTAATGCACCTATTCCGGAGTTTCTGCCATTGCTCAAACGGAAACAGATCATAGGCTGGAACGTTTGGAAGAAATGCAGAATATTGAGTGCGGTAAGAGTGAGATGTTAACTTAGCAAACTGCGCCCCAACGTCTGACAGCGGCTTTGGAGCGGACACCTTGCTGGAACGGGCGTCAGGGTACTGTACGGTTGGTTCTGGCAGGTGATCGGGCAGCATTTTTGGAACAAATGTCCCGGCACCATGGCGAGATTCGAGAAACCCTTCAAACGTTAGGTATTCATAGGCTTGGATGATCGTCGGACGCGAAACTTTAAGCTCGCGCGCCAGTGCCCGAGACGAAGGAAGCTGCATATTTGGCTTCAAAGTACCTGCCAATACCGCTGTGCGAATCTGATCTTCAATTTGCCGGTAGATCGGCGTTGAAGCGGAATTTTCGACTTTTAGAAGCGGTAACGCTACGCCTTTTTCTAACCTGGACATCGGAAACCTCCAAACGTGCCACGCTACCTATACCTGAAAGTGGTATGGTTAGAAAGCGTAAACTGGATAGCAACGGTTTAACCAGTTTGACGCAAGCTGCATGTCAAGAAAAGCATGTCTTGCAGCCATCAACACACATAAGGAGGAGCATCATGGCGACGGAAAATACGATTGGTCGGCGTACACTATTGAAGGGAGCTTTGGCTAGCGGATTGGCGACCCCGTTCTTGGCGCGTCAAGCGTTTGCATCGTCTGGCGAGATCAAGGTGTTTTCGTGGGGCGGCTATATCCAGCCCAACATGATCGAGGCTTTCGAGAAGAAAACCGGCACAACAGTCAATCTTTCGACCTATGGCTCTAACGAGGAGGCCAACAGCAAGCTGCGCGCCGCCGGAGGCGAAGGGTTCGACTTGATCTTCCCGTCGGTTGATAACCGCCCGGATTATGATGACGGCAATCTGCTTCAGGAGATCGACGAGAGCCGGATCGACACCGATCAGGTCCAGACGGCGCTCTGGCGCAATTCGCTGCGGCTCGGGGCGTCGCATCGCGGCAAGCGTTATCTTGTCCCCTTCAACTGGGGCACCGAGGGCATCACCTACGACAGCTCGGTTCATGACTTTGAGCCAGGACAGGTCTCTTACGGTGACCTGTGGAAAGACGGGCTGGATGGCCAAGTAGCCGTAAGGCAAAAATCGGTGTTGATCGCCATTGCGCTCTACCTCGATGCTACAGGCGAACTGCCGTCGGATCGTGGCATGGACCTCTACAAGTCCGAGGCTGACACGCGCCGCATCTTTGACGCCTGCGTGGACTTTGCCGCCAAGCACAAGAAAAACATCGGCGCCTATTGGAACAACGCGACCGAGGCGACTGGCGTCTTCACTGACGCGGGTTGCACGATCGGCCAGACTTGGGACACCACTGGCATCCGGCTTCATATCGATGTCGATCCCAAGTGGCGCTATGCAGTACCCAAGGAAGGCGGGCTTGGATGGATGGACACCGTCGGGATTCCGTCGGGGGCCGAGAACGTCGACGGCGCGTATGAATTCATCAACTTTCTACTGTCGCCCGAAATCGGCGCGATGCATGCCAACAATACCGGCTACAATACCGCCGCGGCGGGGGCGACCAAATACCTGTCGGAGGCCAACCGCGAAGCCTTCGACTTCGCCTATCCGGAGGGTGCGATCGATAACCTGTGGTGGTGGCCGGTCTTCACCCCGTGGTTCTCGGAAGTACGCCAGGAATACGTAGAAAAGCTGACCAACGCATAATCCCTCATGCAAGGGCGGGCGCGGACAGATCATTGCCCGTGCCCTTTCCATTCTCCGAAAGGACTTTTTTCATATGCGCGGCAAGGATATCATCCTGGAAAAGGCGTCGGTGACGTTTGGAGCTTTCACCGCGGTCCATCCGCTCGACCTAAAAATCGAGGCCGGCGAGTTCTTTTCGATCCTCGGCCCCTCGGGCTGTGGCAAGACGACGCTGCTTCGGATGCTCTCGGGCTTTTTGCAGCAAAGCACCGGTGATGTGATGATCGGGGGCGAGGTGATGAACGGTATCGGACCAAGTGCAAGGCCGACATCGCTGATCTTTCAGAACCTGGCACTGTTTCCGCTGATGACGGTCTGGGAGAACGTCGCTTTCGGGCTGGAAATGCGCGGCTGGGCCAAAGGTAAGCGCAAGGCACGCGCGCTGGAATTGCTGCAAACCGTCGCCCTGTCAGAGCAGAGCGAGAAAACGCCAGGCCAGCTCTCGGGTGGGCAGCGCCAGCGCGTTGCCATCGCGCGTGCCCTCGCGGTCGAGCCGGCGGTTCTGCTGTTGGATGAGCCGCTCTCGGCGCTCGACCTGAAGCTGCGCCAACACATGCGCGCCGAGCTCAAACAGCTCCAAAAGGCGACCGGCATTACCTTCGTCTATATCACCCACGACCAAGGTGAAGCGCTGACCATGTCCGACCGCATCGCCGTGATGAAGGAGGGCCGGATTGAGCAGGTTGGCACCGCCGATCATGTCTACAGCGATCCGGCCAATCCCTTCGTCGCCAGCTTTGTGGGTGAGAACAACATCCTGCGCGGGAAAATCGCGGGAACGGAGGGCGACATGGCGCTACTGGATGCGGCCCAGGGCCGGTTCCGCGCGGCCAATCCGCACAGCCTCACTACTGGAGACCGCGCCATGCTGTTCGTGCGCCCCGAGCGTGTTGAGATAGCGCAGAACGGCGCGCAGCAGCAGAACGCCATGAGCGCCCGCTTCCTGCGCCGCGATCTGGAAGGGCCGTTCTCCAACCTGCACGTCACATGCGAGGGCGTGGAATTTTCGATCCATCAAACCAACGTACGGACCACCGATTATGCGCCGGACGAGACCCTGACCATACACTTCGCGCCTGAAGCCGCGGTCGTCATGGCAGAAGGGACGCTGAGCGATGACTAACCTGCTGCGCGCGTTCGGTGGGCCGTTGACGGCCTTGATCCTGCTCCTGGTCGGAACCTGGATCATCGGCATGATCGCCGGCCCACAGCTGATCATGATGGAGCGCTCGCTCTGGACCATGGAGCGGCCCGAGGGCGGGGCGGAACTGTCAGTCAAGATCGACCGTCTCTACAACAGGATCGACCTTCTGACCTTCGATAAGATGGACGTCGAAGAAGAGTCCCAATCGTCCGAGCGCGATGAAAAACTGGCGGAGTTCGACGACGAGATCGCGGCGCTGAACGACGAGATCGCCGAATTGGAGGCGGTCGAAACGAAACCGCGCAAGGTCTACACGCTCGAGAATTACCGCCTGATGGGCTCAGCGCATCTGTCGATCTTCATCAAGACGGTGCTGGCGTCGCTCGGAGTCACGGTGATCGGTTTCATTGTCTGTTATCCAATCGCCTACACCGTGGCGAAACTGTCGACGCCTGGCCAAGCGGCGATGATCCTGCTAGCGCTGACGATCCCCTACGCGATCAACGAGTTGCTGCGCATCTTCGCCTGGCAGATGATCCTCAACTACAACGGCTCCGCCAACGCGCTTCTGGGGCTGTTCGGGCTCGACCCGGTGCCGTTTCTCGAAAGCGGATCGGGCGTCTTCATTGCCATGGTCTATGCCTACATCTTGTTCATGGTGTTTCCGATCTACAGCACGATGGAGACGCTCGATAGCAACCAGATCGAGGCGGCCAAGGATCTGGGCGCGGGCGTCTGGAGCGTGCATAGCCGCGTTGTCTTCCCGCATGCGCGCCCTGGTGTGGCGGTGGGTTGCATCATGACCTTCATGTTGTCGGTGGGCTCCTACGCGGTGCCCTACATCATGACGCGCGGCACCGCCGAGCCATGGTTCCACGCAGCTGATCTACAACAAGTTCTTCGAGTCCAACAACTGGAACGTCGGCACCGCCTATGCCGTGACGCTGCTGGTGGTCTGCGTCGTTTTCATCTTCCTGATGATGAAGGTTCTGAAAGTACGTCTACAGGATATCGCGAAATGAGTGGTCAAACCAAAGTGGATATCGGTCGCACCAGCAAGCTGGTTCTGAACGTCTATATGGGTGTGTTTTTTCTCTACATGTTCTTTCCGCTCATTATCATGATGGTTGCCGGCTTCAACGACTATCCGCAGCCCTCGGTCACCGTCTGGCGCGGCTTCACGCTGAAGTGGTTTGGCGCACTGATGCAGGATACGCGAATGTGGACGGGGCTGGCCAATTCGCTGTTCATCGCCGCCTGCGTCATCGTCATCGCCATGCTCCAGGGCCTCGCGGGCGCGCTGCTGATCACGCGGCTGCAGTCGCGGGTCACTGGTCTTCTCTATACGATCATGGTGTCGCCCATCCTGACGCCGGGCATTATCGTCGGTATTTCCACGACGATCTTCTGGCGCGACCTCGGGGTCGGCGGCGGGTTCTTTACCGCGATCCTTGCACAATCAACGTTCATCTCGTCCTTTGCGATGCTGATGTTCATGGCGCGCCTGCAACGTCAAGACATCAGTCTTGAGGAAGCGGCGCTGGACCTCGGCGCGACCCATGCCCAAGCATTCCGACGCATCACCATCCCATTCCTCAAGCCGACAATCGCCACTGCCTCTGTGATCGCCTTTCTGCAGTCGTTTGAGAACTACAACACCACGATCTTTTCCATCGGCGGGGAGCATACGCTGGTCACCGAAATCGGCTCGCGCATGCGCTTCGGCTTGAGCCCGACGATCAACGTGATCGGGATCATCTTCGTCGTACTGACCGTCATTTTTTGCGACCACCTATGTTCTCTTTCGTGAACGCGAACGGCGCAAGGCAGCTGCAATCGAAGTGTAATAGCAAGAAATGGGAATGTTTCCTTTATGAATGTACTGTTTATTACTGCCGATCAATGGCGCGGTGAATGCCTGTCATGTCTGGATCACCCCAGGTCAAGACGCCAAATCTGGATGCCCTTGCGGCAGACGGTATCACGTTCAAGCGGCACTTCGCACAGGCTACGCCTTGCGGGCCGTCACGCGCGTGTCTTTATACCGGGATGTATATGCAAAACCACCGTTCGGTGTTGAACGGTACGCCTATGGATTCCAGACACACCAATGTGGCATTGGAGGCCCGCAAATACGGATATGAGCCGATGCTTTTTGGCTATACAGACACAAGTTTAGATCCCCGAAAGTTCGGGGATGGGAAAACTGTACCGGGTGGATATGAAGGTGTACTGCCCGGTATGGACCCGACGTATGCCCTCACGGGCGATTGGAAACCATGGTTGGACGAGTTGAAGGCAAAGGGGTATGAGGTCCCTGATGATCCGGACGAGATTTTCAAGCCTATACAGGCGACCGAAAGTTCTTGCGGCAAAGGGAAAAACTTTTCACCCCGCCTGTTTCAGAGCAGAGGATAGTAACTCCGCATATCTGACCGACAAGGTGATAGAATATACCACGAAAAATCAATCGTCTGCTTGGTTTGCTCATTTGTCGTTCTTTTCACCGCACCCGCCTTTTATCGCCCCGGAACCCTTCAATGCGATGTATGACGCAGATGAAATGCCCATGCCTATCCGGCAGGTGACGCCAGAGAAGGAATCTGCGCAGCATCCTTGGCTGGCGTACTATTTGTATAATCAAAGCGGTAAGGGCTTTAGTTTTGGTGAACTCTGAGGACAACCTGACAATTTCCGACGAAGACCTGCGTCAGATCAAGGCAACCTACTTTGGAATGATGTCCGAGGTGGATGCACAAATTGGGCGTTTGATAAATCATCTCAAAGAACTGGGCTGTTACGACGACACGCTGATTATTTTCACATCAGATCTGGTGAACATCTTGGAGATCACTGGATGTTTGCGAAATATAGTTATTTCGATCAAACATTCCACATCCCGTTGATTATGCGTGATCCGTCGGAAAAGGCGGACAAGCATCGTGGAGCAGTGATTGAGTCCTTCACTGAAAGTGTGGATATCATGCCGACAATTCTTGATTCAATCGGAGCGGCAACCCCAAACCAATGTGACGGCCACTCTCTGTTACCGTTCTGTCGTGGCCTTGAACCACAACATTGGCGGCAGGAGTATCATGCGGAGTTTGACTTAAGGAGCCCCTACGGGAATGAGGGAAAGTAATCCACTAGAACTGAAATCCAATCAATGCACGGCGAACATTGTTAGTGGCAATCAGTATAAGTATGTTCACTTCACTGCTTTACCGCCGCTCTTTTTCGATCGTGCGGATGATCCGAACGAATTTCGAGATCGCTCGTCGGATTCCTGCTATCGGGACCTGATGATTGAATACGCTAAGCAAGATGTTAAGTTGGCGTATGGAGCACTTTGATCCCGCTCTTACTAACCTGTATCTGGCGGATGACGGAACTGTCCTGCAGAGCAACCGTCCGAGCTCAAGTGGCACAACACTCAAAGATACATCGTTATAACTGTCCAATCGCAACGCGAACTGGATTTGCTTCATGTGCTGAAGCAGTCGGGCGGTTCTGCGCGCGCCACGGTACCAGTCGCATCTGACAGTCGCAATGAGTTCGATCAATGTGGCGGAGACACTGGTCAATATCAATGGCAATCGCGTGCATCTGCTGGGTGGCAAAATGCAAAGTGACAAACGCGCCGTGTTCAGGTTTTGTGACCAATCGGCAGCCTACCAGATAATTCTAAGCATCGCTGGGAAACTGGAATTCAAATCTCGTATTACAAGGAGCCGATGCCGATGCTGACAAATAATGAATATGCCGCTCATGCAGCGAAGATCGCCGAAATAGCAAGCGAAGCAGCCCGTGGCTTTTTCGGGGTCGACTGGGCGTTGAGTTCAAGGCCGATGAAAGCCCGGTGACACAGGCCGATAAAGGGATCGAGGCCGATATTCGTGCCTATCTGGCCGAACATTTCCCGGACAACGGCATTTTTGGCGAAGAGCACGGGATCGAAGGCGGTGACCGTGAGCATCTTTGGGTGATCGATCCAATCGATGGTACACGGTCCTTCCTGTCGGGTAACCCCATGTTCGGCTTTTTGCTGGCCTATTTGAACGGTGGCGTGCCACAGGTGGGCGTGATCGCGATGCCTGCTCTGCATGAAACTTTCATAGGTGTGAAAGGGCAAGGGGCAACGCTGCAGGGTCAACCGATTTCATCCCTCGACACAGACCGCTCTGGACCGGGCGATCCTGTATGTAAATGAAGGCGAAAAATTTATCGCGACTACCCGACGATCTTTGAACCTTTGATACGTGCCGCGGGTGACCCGCCGTTTTTCCCTATGACTGCTATCCGCACGCGCTGGTGGCCGCTGGTCATGTGGACGCAGTGGTCGACTATGATCTTCAGCCCTATGATTATCTCGCCCGTGTCGGTGGTAGTCGAGTTTCAGCCGCAGGCGGCGTCATATCCGATT
>NZ_VCNH01000006.1 GCF_024355225.1 Roseovarius sp. M141 | reverse complement strand
TCAATTTTCTGGCTGCTGACCATCATTGCGGTGATGTATTTTGCGATGGGATCCAGCCAGGCAATGAAGGCAGCGTGGATCGAAGACACGCTCAGTCTGCTGCCGCCCATCCTGTTCCTGCTGGCGCGAAAGTTTGAGAACAAGCCCGCGACCGAGCAATATCCTTTCGGATTTCACCGTGTCGGGTCGCTGGCTTTTCTTCTGGCTGCTGGCGCGCTGACCGCCATGGGAGGATTCCTGCTCTATGACGCGACCAGTGCTCTGATCCTGCAGGAGCACCCCACCATCGGAAACGTCACGATCCTCGGCTGGGATGTCTGGCTGGGCTGGCTGATGGTCGCCGCACTTGTCTATTCCATCATTCCCCCTGTCATCCTTGGCCACATGAAGAAACCGCTGGCCCGTGCGGCGATGGACAAGATCCTCTACACAGATGCGGATATGAACGCAGCCGACTGGAAGACGGGCTTGGCAGGTATTGCGGGTATCGTGGGCATTGGTTTCGGATTCTGGTGGGCTGATGCGGCTGCGGCGGGGCTGATTTCCTTTGACATCCTGCGGGACGGGCTGCGCAACCTTCGCATTGCAGTTGCCGAGCTGCTGGACGGAGCACCCCGAGAACTGGACTCGACCGATGTTCATCCGATCGTCGACACGCTTTCGGCCGAGTTACGTAAGCGGTTTCCGGGTCATGACGTGCAGGTGCGTGAAACCGGACGGTTTGTGCGGGCCAATGTGGTTCCCGTCAAGGGTGCAGAGCTGAACATCGGTGAAGCGCGCAAATTGTTATCAGATGATCAGGCGTGGCGGCTGATGGCGCTCGGGCGGCAACTACAAGATCTGCCTGATCCTTCGGAGAACAGCGAATGATGGACGCTACGAGACCCGTCGAATGACGAAATTCATCGGTTTGTGGATAATACCGATACATTTGTTTTGCAGCGATTAAAAAGGTCTATTCGCTGATGAACCAATAGTCGAAGCCGGAGTTAAACCAAGACATGTCCGTTGCATGTCAATCGGACACGACGGTATGGAGAACAGGGCGATTTTTCCGATTTCCCGTTCTGGCCAACGCAAAGGCAGACGAGCTTCTCGTCCCGTCTGCAACGGACATGTTGCCAGCCATAATCAAGCAGGCGGCGAAACGGCGGACCCCGGTGTGTGAAACACCGCGGTATCATATATTTCAGAGCTTGTGAGGTCAGATGCACGATCCGTTCAGGCGCGCACGCGCGAAGACACAGCGCAAGCTAAGACGCGCGGGCGCTTCCGCAATCACCGAAATGTGGAGCACGCTCCTTGGCCCGTCCAAACCGAAGAAACGTAGAGCCAGAAAACCCGGCACGCCCGCGCGCAAAGCCGTGAAGCCTGCCAGCCCGTCGCGTGCAGCCGGCGGCGGAAGTGGTAAAGTCAAAGCCCGGGCGGCTGTTCCTGCCACCAGATCCCAAGCAAGGACCCCGCGGGGCGCAACGTTCAAGGCCGGACAACATGAGACCGCTTTTGGCACCCGTTCATACAAGCTCTATGTGCCGGTCGCTGCGAACAAGGCAACGACGCCGCTTCCGCTGCTCGTCATGCTACACGGGTGTGGGCAATCGTCGAAGGATTTTGCGCGTGGCACCGGGATGAATACACTGGCAGAGGAATTCGGTTTTCTGGTTCTTTATCCGGATCAGGCGCGGGACGCCCATCATTATCGGTGCTGGAACTGGTATAGACGGGGCGATCAGAACCGGGGCGCGGGAGAACCCGCTTTGCTGGCGGACATGACGCGCAAGATCATTGCCGACTGGAACGCCGATCCCTCCAGAGTCTATGTCGCGGGCCTGTCTGCCGGGGCAGCAGCAGCGTTGATCCTAGCAACGGAATATTCCGATATCTTTGCGGCGGTCGGTGTTCATTCGGGGCTGGCCGTAGGAGCCGCTCATGATCCAGCATCCGTTCCGAGAGCGATGCAAAGTGGCGATCCGGGCAAGCGTCTTGATGCTCAAGTGCCGACCATCATTTTTCATGGCGACGCGGATAAGGTCATCAACCCCCGCAACGGTCGTTTCATCGCCATTCGCGCACTCGAACCTTTCGCCGCCCTTGACCGGACAGAAAAGAAAGGGCGCGTTCACGGTGGCCGTGAATTTACCCGCACCGTGCATCGGGTGGGCAGGGGACGTCCCTACACCGAGCAGTGGGTCGTCCATGGTGCAGGACACGCCTGGTCCGGCGGACATGCGGCGCAGTCTGGGGCGCGATCGCCGCGTGAATGCCATCAAGTGAAACGCCGATATCGCAAGGCGTAAAGACACTGGCGCCGCCCACGCCCGAATCCGTCAGCGCGGCACCGAAGGGCACTCCGACTGCGCCCAGAACACACACAACAGTCTGAAGCTCGATGGCTCGCGCACGCGCGCAGCCGAACACCCTGTTGTAGCCGGTAATCATGTCTGTTTTGGCAGGAATGATCACCAGATCGAGATCGAGAGTCCCCAGTCGGGACCACAAGTCCGTAAATTCGCTGTCGAGGCAAATGATCATAGCGATCCGTAGCCCGTTCCATTCGATGACATTTATCGATTCACCATGGACGGTAATGCCGCCAGCGCCCTGAGCTTCGAGCGGGGTCAAGCTCAGTTTGTCTTGGCTATGACGCGCACCATCCGGCGTTATCAACCATGCACGGTTGAAATATGTGGCAATACCGTCCACCGGCCCGGTACGCGCAACGGTATCGTTCCGGCAAGTATCGAGACACCATAGTTCGCGGAGATTATAGCAATCGCATCCAGCGATATCTGCCCACATTCAAAGAGCCAGCCGAGGGTATCCGCCTCCGCCATATCTGCCGGGGCAAAATTCAACCACTGGGCACAGGCGAACTCGGGAAGGACCAACATGTGTCCGCCCCGCGCTGCCGTCTGTGCGACCCGCGCTTCCAGAGCGGCGAGCCACGTCTGCAGATCCTGCACGCTCGATTCAAGATTGGCAGCCCAGAGGTCTATCGAAACATGTTCCATGATTTTTCTAGCGCGAATGGAGAGTGAGCCGTCTGCCAAGACTCCAGCCGTCCCGAAGCAAGGCGGACGTCTGGTGAATTTTTGCAGATTGACTGCGAGAAGAGGGGTAAGCACGATTTTATGTCCGGTTGCATCAATCTAGATGGAAGTTCCGAAACATTGCGCAGCGTAGCATTTGTTCTGTTCGATAATTCCCCTGTTGCGCGCACATTTCTGTCGCTGGAGATAAACTGATGTCTGAAAAATCACCGCACTTTCACCCCTCTATCGAAACGCAGAAGTCCAACGAGACAACGAAGCGCTCCGAAAAAACGGGGCAAGGCGGTGAAACGCACCAGCAGGCACCGGATGGTGCGCGCCTGACGACGGCACAGGGCGTGCCGGTGTCGGACAACCAGAACACTCTCAAGGTGGGGCCGCGCGGTCCGGCATTGCTCGAGGACTTTCACTTCCGCGAGAAAATGTTCCATTTCGACCACGAGCGCATTCCCGAGCGCGTGGTGCATGCCCGTGGCTATGGCGCGCGTGGATATTTCGAGACCACGGATGCGATCCCGGACCTGACGTCGGCGCATCTGTTGCAGGAAAAGGGCCGCAAGGTTCCGGCCTTCGTGCGGTTCTCGACCGTAGCGGGCAACAAGGGGTCCATGGATCTAGCCCGCGATGCACGCGGGTTCGCCGTCAAGCTCTATACCGAAGAGGGCAACTGGGACATCGTCGGAAACAACATTCCCGTTTTCTTCATTCAGGACGCGATGAAGTTTCCCGATCTGGTCCATTCAGTTAAGGAAGCACCCGATCGCGCCTTTCCGCAGGCGCAGTCGGCACATGACAACTTCTGGGATTTCATCTCTCTGATGCCCGAAGCCATGCACATGATTATGTGGACCATGTCGGACCGGGGCATTCCGCGGTCATTCCGGTTCATGGAAGGGTTTGGCGTCCATACGCTCCGGTTCGTGAACGCAGAGGGCAAGAGCCACTTTGTGAAGTTCCACTGGAAGCCGAAGCAGGGGTTGCAATCAGTTCTCTGGGACGAGGCGATCAAGATCAACGGCGCCGACCCCGACTTCCACCGCCGTGATCTGTGGGACGCGATCCAAGCGGGTGATTATCCAGAATGGGAACTGGGTGTGCAGGTGTTTGACGACGCCTTTGCCGACAAGTTCGATTTCGACGTGCTGGATGCGACCAAGCTGATCCCGGAAGAGGACGTGCCGGTCCGCATTGTCGGGCGGCTGGTGCTGGACAGCGTGGTCGACAACTTCTTTGCCGAGACGGAACAGGTCGCATTCTGCACCCAGAACATCGTACCGGGGATCGATTTCACAAACGACCCGTTGCTACAGGGCCGCAACTTTTCCTATCTGGACACGCAGATCAAACGGCTGGGCGGGCCGAATTTCACCCATATCCCGGTGAACGCGCCGAAATGCCCGTTTGCTCATTTCCAGCAGGACGGGCACATGGCGATGCATAACCCGGCAGGGCGCGCCAACTATGAGCCGAACAGCTGGAAGGATGGCGGCCCTCGGGCTGATGCGGAGACCGGGTTCACCTCCTATCCCGAAGCGATCGAGGGCGAGAAACGGAAGGTTCGTGCGGAGCTGTTCGCGGACCATTACAGTCAGGCCCGCCAGTTCTATCAAAGCCAGACAGAGGTGGAGCAGGGCCACATTGCCGGCGCGCTCATCTTCGAACTGTCGAAATGCGAGGTGCTGGATATCCGCAAGCGTGTCGTAGCCCACTTGCCAAATATCGATACGGATCTTGCTCAGGCTGTCTCGGATGGGCTGGGTTTTGACGAAATGCCGGAACCGCATGCGCCGCGGCGCGATATGGTTGAAGGGCTCAAGCCATCGGATGCGCTGTCGATCCTCAAGAACGGACCGGATAGCTTCAAGGGTCGGAAACTGGGCATCCTTGTAACCGACGGTATCGATGGGGGCCTGCTCGCCTCGTTGCAACAGGCGGTGAAAGACGTGGGCGGCATGATGGAAATCGTCGCCCCCACGATCGGCGGCATCAAGACGTCCGACGGCAAAAAGCGTGTCGGCGGATCAGAAAATAGATGGCGGGCCATCCGTGCTCTATGATGCTGTCGCTGTAATGGCATCTGCAGACGGGGTAAAAAAGCTGGCATCCATGCATCCGGCCAAGGGATTTGCTGCCGACGCTTTTGCACATGCGAAGTTCATCGCACTCACCGGCGAAGCCGAGCAACTGTTCCATGCGGCAGGAGTTGACGATTTTGACGACGGCGTATTCCGACTCGAGGGCAAGGACGACTGTGCGGATTTCATCGAGGCTTGCGGGAAAATGAGGTTTTGGCAGCGCGGATAATCTATCTTTATACTGTCGGATCACGGCATATGGCGGGCGGAGAAATCCCTGAGCCATTCCTGCAGCTTTGATGAGACGTCGGGTCCGGAATATTGCCGGAAATAAGGCAGTGCCCGGGCCAGATGTGCCCAGTCTGTCTCCGCGTCATCAAGCCTATGGGCAAACACTTCTGTCAGTCTCTCCGGAACCCTCATTTCTGGATCCTGATGACTGAAAAATAGCGCAAAGGGAGCGGCGTTCAGTTCGGCGGTCAATCCTGCCAGATCCTTCAAAAGCATGAGGTTATCGTCTTGGCTGGCGTGAAGGTATAGTAGAAGTTTGCGCCCATGGACCACCGTTTGAGTGGTCGCCATGACAAAGCTCACGCCGAGTGTCAGGACAACCATGCCATTCACACCGACCACTACACCCAGGAGTGAGATAGTCGATGTGGCAGGCGATGTCGTGCCGCCTCCAACCGTCGAGAGGAGATGACCGACGTGCGATATGAATCCGACCGGGCTTGCCGACAACCCGCTGCTCTGGTCCACGACTGATCCAGTGATGCCGTAAAAGATCATCGCCCAGGACAGGTTCACGCTCAGGATCCACCATGTGGCCACGGTTGCCACGACCAGCGGGCCGATGATCTTGTGCTTGATGTCCGTGTCGGGCAGTCGCCTGAACAGGCGGAATGCGGTCCGGGCCACACGTATCGCGATTGGACTGCTATCGTTTGTGCCAGCCGTCGTGATCAGAAAGTCCGTCGTGACGATGATCAGGAAAAGCCATCCTAAAAGTCCGATAACTAGCGACATTGCGGCACCTTCACGTGGTTAGGCGTTCCTCTATGGATGATATCCAAAGCGCTCACCCTCAGTTCCAAACAGATTGATCTGATAGTCATCTCCCGATCTTTTCCATGCTCCAGCCCACTGTGAAACCATGCAGGACGGTCGACAGGAAAATCGTCAGTGCGGTGATGATCCACAGGTCGGACAGGTTATCGAGTTCGGCGTAGCCTGTCGCATAGGCCAAATAATAGATCGACCCGATCCCGCGCACCCCATAGACGGCAACAACCGCTCGGTCGGGACGGGCCAGCGCGCTTGCCGTCAACGATATCCATCCGGCAAGCGGGCGCAGCACCACGATCAGCAGCACCGCGATGGCGACATGGCTCCAGGTCAGGTCCGCTGCCAGAGTGGGGAGCAGGGCTCCCAGAGCGATAAGCAAAAGCGCCGTCAGGGCGTGTTCGATGGATTCCGAAAAATCGTGCAGATGCCGATGATAGTGGTGTTCGCTCTCAATACGCCTGAGCGATAGGCCCATCGCGGCCACGGCGATGAAACCATAGCCTTCGACCAGTTCGGTGGAGCCGTAGCACAGGAACACCCCGGCAATCGCGATCACTCCCGAGCCAGTATCGGCCAGCCGGGTTTCGCGCGGCAGGTTGAACAGTATCTGGCCCAGCAGCCACCCCCCGGCCCAGCCCATCGCGGCCCCGATGGAAATCCGGTAGATCACGTCCTCCAGCAACCACTGAAGCCCCCATTCAGCGGGGGCCAAACCCTGCGCAATGAGGATCAGGCCGAGATAAACGAACGGAAAGGCCAGCCCGTCGTTCAGCGCGGCCTCCGTGGTCAGGGCGAAACGCACCGGATGTTCCTGTCCCTCCTGCGGCGGCGCGATCTGCACGTCGGCGGCAAGGACTGGGTCGGTGGGTGCAAGCACGGCGGCCAGCAGAACGGCAGCTCCGGCGGTCAGCCCGCCCAGCACCACGCCGAGGAACGCGACCGCCGCGATGGTCAGGGGCATCGCGATCAGGAGCAGCCGCAGCGTCGGTGCCCATTTTCCCGGCGGCCCGAGGCTGTCGACCCGCATGCCCGCCGCGAAGAGCGCAACGATGACGGTGATCTCTGCCATCACCTCCCACAGCAGCGGCGCCGTGCGCGGATCGGGGGGCGCGGGCAGGCCGGGGATCATCAAGACGGCTCCGGCCCCCAGCAGGATCATCAGCGGCGCGGCCGCCGGTTCGCGCGATGAAATGAGCCGTGGAAACCAGCGTGACAGGATCACGATGCAGCCGACGACCGCGAGGGTCAGATGATAGGGGCTGAATTCGAAGAAAGTGGCGTTTTCCATCAGTCCTCGGCGACGCCCTTGAACAGGACCTCATCCACATGATCGCCGTGCAGCACCGAGATATCGCCGGTCGTTTCCAGCACCACGGCGCGCACCGTCGACAGCTCCAGCGCGTTCGCCTCGCGCAGTTTGGCGAGCAGGTCTTCCTCGGCCACACGCGTCGCGCGCAGGTTGTCATGCAGGATGACGCCGTCCTTCATCAGACAAACCGGCGTGTTCTGAACCAGCGCGTCCAGCCGCGGCGACCAGTGCCGCAGCCGCGAGACGAAATACTGGACGGCAAAAAGGGTGGCCATCGCCGTCAGCGTCTGAAGAAATCCTGTCCATTCCTGCGACTGCGACGCCCCAGCCAGAAGCGAGCCCATGGCGACGGTCATCACGAAGTCGAAATTCGTCATTTTTGAGAACGACCGCAGGCCGACCACGCGGACTAGCAGGATGATCCAGGCAATGCCAGCCGCGCTCAACAGGACACCCTTGGCAAAGGCATCAATGACGAATCCGTCAAAAAACATTCGTGTTTCCTCCTGTCGGAAAGGTTTCTTTTTCATCCGGAGGGATTGCCGGTCCAACATGCGACCATAGCCATAGACCGTTTACCGTTTCTCAATGCAGATTAAACCCGATACCTGCAATTACAGCTAAGGAAAGTTGATGACGACAATCTGCGGAGGTAAGTTTTCGATAATGGTCGATTTCAGTGAGTTCATACTCCGCGTCCTGTTTTCCGGCGCATGCGGGTTGGTCGTCGGGCTTGATCGCGAGATCAAGGGCAAGCCTTTAGGGGCAGGAGTTTATGTCCTGGTCGCCATTGGCTCTGCCGCCTTGATGGCAGTCACCCTTAATTTTGCCCTGAGCAGTATGGCCGAGGACGAGGCCATGTCGATCGATCCCACCCGTCTGATCCAAGGTATTGTCGGCGGTATCGGCTTCCTCGGAGCGGGGGCGATCATGTCGCCCAGCGACGATGGACGGCTCAAGGGCGTTCGCAGCGGCGCGGCGATCTGGGCCGTAGGGTCGATCGGTATCGCCTGCGGGCTAGGTTACCTGAAAGAGGCGGCGTTCATCTCAGCGCTGATCTTCATCGTTCTCAACATTTTTGACTGGCTTCACATCCGGGGGGGCAAATAGAAAGGCCATCATGTCCAGCAAATCCAGTTGCCTCGTTACGAAGCTCTCACACTACGTCTCCCTGTCAGATGCGGATCGGGACAGATTGGCTACACTAGAGAAGGCAGAGCGCAACTTTGGTGCCGGATATGAGGTGTATCAGGGGGGTGACGAGAACAAGGACCTCTATGTCGTGAAGCATGGCTGGGCCTTCAGCTATACCGATCTGCCCGATGGCCGCCGCCAGATCGTCAAGATCCATCATCCCGGCGACATCATCGGTTTCCCCGACGTCGCCCTTAAGCACTCCACGACCACACTGCGCACTGTCGAAGAAGTGTGCCTGTGTCCGTTTCCAAAGTCGTCGCTCGACGAAATCCTGCGCAGATCTCCGCGGCTTTCGGCACTTTTGCTGTCGATAGCGCTTCGCGACCAAGTCGTTTTGATCGATGTGCTCCGTGCAATGGGCCGGATGAGTGCGCAAGAACGGGTCAGCTACATGCTGCTGGATCTGATCGCGCGGCTCAGGATCACCAACCGGGATATGACCGACACCATTCGCCTGCCAATGACCCAGAGCCAGATTGCCGATTATCTGGGCCTTACCAACGTTTACATCAGCAAGACCTTCATCCGGATGGAAGAGGATGGCTACATTCACCGCGATCAGAATCGCCTCCGGATTCTTAGAGAAGATGCGATGATCGAACTTACGGATTTCCATGATCGCTACGCCGACATGGATACTTCGTGGTTTCCGCAAGACTAGAGACGGAAAACCAATTCAATCCAGTTGAAAGCGGGGGCAGGCGGTCTGGCGCATTGTCGAAGCGTCGGCATGGATTGCGAATTGCCCTGCCCGCGGGAACTAAACAGCAACGAGAGTTGTTACCTCTTCGGTAGCGTCCGAACCGGACAAACTACTGATTGTAAATAATATTTATCGAAATTTAACGCTTGGGGGCGAGTGTGAAACTACGGCTTGTCGCAATCTGTGGAATACTGATTCTGTCCGCTGCCGTTCCGACAGTGGGCATGATCGTTTGCGCCGCCATCGTTGCAATTCAGGTTGCCCTGATGGCTCTTCGGCCAATTATCGCCTGTTTGCCCACGTCATTGACAGCAGGTCAGCAGAGATCCGTTACCCCGCGATTTTCAATTCATGTTGCGACCCATTCGGAACCGCCTCACTTGGTGATCCGCACCCTGCGGGCCTTACTCGATCAGGACTGGCCGTCAGGTGGCTACGAGATCATCGTTATGGACAACAACACGGCCGATCCCGCGCTGTGGAAGCCGGTCGCGACCTTCTGCACGGCGCATCCGTGTCGGATCACCTTCCTGCACCGGATGGGCGTGCGCGGCGCCAAGGCCGGCGCGCTCAACATCGCGCTGGCGCACACGCGCGCCGATGCGACCCATGTGGTAACTGTCGATGCGGATTATGTCGTCCATCGCGATTTTCTGAGCCGCGCCGCTGAGGCGTTGCATCGGACCGGGGCGGATTACGTGCAGTTTCCGCAATCTTATGTTGCCACGACGACCACCGCACCGGGTGTGGATGCCGAGCTCGAAGAATATTTTCGCACCGACGCCGCCGGTGCAGACGAGGCCGAGGCAGTGCTGCTGACCGGCACGCTCTGCGTGATTTCGAAAGCGGCGCTGATTGACGTAGGGGGGTTGGTCCGGTGTCACCACGACGGAGGATGCGGACCTGGGCGTGCGGCTTTGCCACGCCGGTTTTACCGGGCGGTTTATCAACCGGGTCGTGGGCAAGGGCCTGCTGCCGCTGTCCCTGCGTGATCTCGAAAAGCAGCGGTATCGCTGGTGCAGCGGCAACGTCCAGACCCTGCTGCGACATGGGCGAACGATCCTCACCCCTGTCGGCAATTTCAACCTGCACAAGCGGCTCGTCATCCTGTCGCAACTGACCGCCTGGTTCAGCCTCGCACTGGTTCCCTCCGCGCTCTTGACGGTCTGGCTGCTGACCGGACAGGGGCAAACGGTCGCCGCCACGCTGGCTGCGGGGGCTATCCTGCTCGGCCTGGCTGACATCACGACCCGCGTCGTCGTGCGCGGGATCCGCGACGGGCAAGCCCTTCCGGTTATCCTGCACGCACTGGCCTGTCGCATCGCGCTGGCCCCGCAATCGGCCAAGGCAACCTTCGACGCGCTGACGGGCTGCCGCCTGACATTCGTGGTCACCGACAAGGCCGCGGCAAGGGCGATCCCTCACTCTCCGCCTGTCATCTCATGGTCTTCCTCACCGCGATCCTGCTGCTGCTCGGCGTGCAACCCACGGAGCCGCTGATCCGCGCCGCGCTGCTGGCGCTCCTGCTGCCGCTGCCCGCCGCGCTGCTGACCGACACAAGCCTGCGCGCCTATCGCGCCGCGATCGCCCCACCCCTGACGGAGGTTTCCACATGACATCCGACCTGCTCGCCCCCTTGGTCGATATCGTCATCCCCACCTACAACCGCGCGCATCTGATCGCCGGAGCCATCCGAGCCGCACTGGAGCAAAGCTGGTGGAACATCCGCGTCACGGTCATCGACGACGCCAGCACGGACGCGATCGAAAGCGCGGTGCAGCCGTTCCTCTCTGATCCGCGTTTCAACTATATCCGGTTGTCGCGAAACCTCGGCACCGCCAACGCCAAGAACGCGGGTCTTTTGCTGACTGCGGGCGACGCGATCACGTTCCACGATTCCGACGACATCCCGCATCGCGACAAGGTGTTGCAGCAGGTCCGCGTGTTGACCGCGCAGGATATCGGGGCCGACGACTGCCTGAACTGGCAACTGGCGAACAAGGAGGCGGGGCAGCGGCTGGAGGTCAGCGCGGCACTCACCCACCATGAGCTGATCCTGCCGGACGGGCGTCGCGTCGAGATCCGGCGCGATTTGTCCCTGCTCGATGACGTGTTCCCGAACCTTCAGATGGGCGCGCAGGTGCCGGGGGAATGGACACATATCAATTCGGGTCTCTTCCGTTCGGATGTGTTCCGCCGCCTCGGCGGGTTCGAGGATTGCATCGAGGAGGACCGGGAATTCCGCAACCGGCTGATCCTGAACGGCGAGGTCATCTGGATCGTTCCCGAACTGTTGCTGACCAAGATCGAGACCCCGGACAGCCTGACGCAATCCGCAGTCTCGGATTACGACAGCGCCAGACGTAAGGCGGACCGGCAGAAGGTCTGGGCCAAGGTCGAGGACTGGCGGCAGAACGGCAGGGTCAAGTCCGTGCCGGTCGATATCCCGACCCTCGGCATCAGCCATGTCAGCCGGCCCGACCTGCTGGCGCGGCGCGACATCCCGGTCACGCCCGCCACGTCGGCCCGGGTCGAGCGGATCCTCGCCTCCGCCCCGGTGACAGAAATGGCCGCGCAATGAAAGTGCTTCGAAATGAGACCCGGCGTGTGCCTCTGATGATCGTCGATCCGTGCTCTGCCGCGGGTTACGACCTGCCCGATCTCGAGACCGGCGGGCTTGGCGGCACCGAGGCCACGGTGCTGCGGGTGGCCACCGCGCTTAGCCCCCGGTTCGAGATCACGCATTACCAGAACGGTCGCAGCCATCGACACTTGTCGAGAGCGGGCCAGTTGCGATCGCTGCAAGACCTCGATGAGCAGCAAAGACCCGCCGCACTTATCGTCATCAACCGCTGGAAGGTCGCAATCAAGCTGCGCAGGCAGCACCCGGACACACCGATTTTTCTTTGGTTGCACGTCTATCCCGGCCGTCACAACCGAAAGATGGGCCCGGCGCTGAAAGCGGCCGACATCACCGTCATCTGCGTTTCCAAAACGCATGCGCGTGCGCTTGCGGATTTCCTCGGGGCGGAAGATGTGCCGCGCATCCGGGTGATATACAATCCGCTCGACGATGCCCTTCATCCCGATGCCACGCCACGCGACCCCGACCGGCTGCTTTTCGCCAGTTCACCGCACAAGGGGCTGGCGGAGGTGTTCCGCCAGTTTGCTACCCTGCGCCGTGATCTTCCGAACCTGACCCTGGCCGTCGCCGATCCCGGCTATCTGCGCTGGGACACCGGGCCGGTGCCGGAGGGGGTGGTCTTTCTAGGCTCGCTGTCCCATGGGGCGCTCATCCGGCAGATGCGACGTGCGCTTTGCCTGTTCTACCCCCAGACGACATTCGCCGAGACCTTCGGCCTGGTCTTGGCCGAGGCCAATGCGATCGGCACCCCCGTGCTGGTGCATGATAGACTGGGCGCCAATGCCGAGATCGTAGGAGATGCGGAGCAGCGCGTGGACGGACACGACCCGGCGCAGATCCTCGCCCGCATCCGCGCATGGCGCCGCGCGCTGCCACAGGTCACGGCCAATCCCGCCTTCCGGCTGGGCCGGGTCGCCGGGGACTGGGCGCAGCTGCTGGAGCACGCCCCCGCGAGGCGCGCGCAATTGAGCGTGGTATAGAGCATATGACAGTTTCCAGACCCCTTGCTGCGCTGCCGCCATCGAACACCGCCGGGCCGGTGCCCTCCGATGTCTCCGAGGCTCTGCGGGACGCCGCTGCGCAGGAGGAACGCGGCGCGCGCCCGATCAGCCGCTCTATCGACCTGCTGCGACAGGCGGGACTTCTGACGGATGATGGCGCGACCGATCTCGCCCGCGCCGCCCGGGCATTGATGCAGGTTGGCGGTGCAAACCTCGGTGTCGGGCGGCTGTTCGAAGGGCATACCAACGCGCTGCATCTTGTGCGCCTTTATGGAACAAAGGTGCAAAAGGCGGGGGTCGACCGCCGGATCGCCGAGGGCGCCCTGCTGGGCATCTGGGGGGCCGATGGCGCGGTGCCGGTGACGCTGGACGCCACGGGCAAGATCTTGCAGGGCGGCAAGTGCTTTGCCTCGGGACTGGGCAACGTGAGTCATGCGCTGGTCACTGTCGATTCCGGTCCCGAGGTGCGGCTGGCACTGATCGATGTGAGCGATGTCGCCCGGGCGGACCCGTCCGCATGGGACATGCAGGGGATGCGGGCGACTGCCTCGGGAAACTACGATTTCACCGGCCTGCCTGCGGACCAGGTCGAATGGATCGGCAACCCCGGCGATTACCTGAAGGAGCCGCAATTCGTCGGCGGTGTCTGGCGGATCGCGGCCTTGCAGGCCGGTGCCGCCGCGGGCCTGCTGGATGTGGCGGCAACAGAGCTTAGGGCCGCAGGCCGCATGGGGGCGGAGGCCCAGAAGGGCCGGTTGATGGATGCGCTGATGCGCGCCTGGGCCGGCATCGCCCTGACCGAGCGCGCCGCCGAAGCCGCTGCCGATCGCCACATCGCGCCGGATGACATCGTTGCCACGTCGATTGCGGCGCGGCTCTTTACCGAGGAAGTCGGGCTCGATGCCATCCGGGCCGTCGAGCAGAGCATCGGCCTGCGGCATTTCGAGGCCGGGTCCGAGACCGGACGCATGGCCCGCGATCTGGCGGTCTACCTTCGGCAGGCCGCGCGGGATGCGTTCCTGCAAAGGGCGGCCGAGACGGCCCTCGGGGTTGATGGGCGCATCTGGGGGGTGTTCGGATGAATGTCGCGCACCATCCCTTGTCGTCAGGTGTGTTCCAAGGCCAAGAAAAACTCGCCGTGCTGGCACCACATCCCGACGATGAATCCCTCGGCTGTGGCGCGCTTCTGGCGCGCGCCTTTGCCGGGGAAGGCGCACATGTCATCTGCTTGACGGATGGCAGCGCAAGCCATCCGGGTTCGACCGAATGGGCACCGGAGCGACTGGCCCGCCAGCGACATGCGGAGATGGTCGCAGCGATCGAGTGTCTGGGGGGAACGGCGTGTGACCTGACTTGGCTGGGCATGCCCGATAGCCGTCTTTACCAGACTGATGCCGCCACCGTTACCGCCGAGCTTGAACAGGTCATAACAGACCATGGCGCGCGCCATATCTTCGTACCCGCCGCCGAAGATCACCACGAGGATCATCAGGCAACGGCATGTTTCGCGGGCCAGTTGCGCAGCCGACGCCCGGACTGGAAATTTTATAGCTATCCCGTCTGGTCTCGCTGGGACGATCCTGATTTCCACCGCAACATCGCCGGTTATGCCCCGGTGACTGTGCCTTCGACTGACTTCAAGCTGAGAAAACGCGCGGCCATCGACGCCCATCGCACCCAAATGGGACAGATCGTTACCGATGATCCTTCGGGTTTCACCCTGCCGACCGAATTCATCGAGAAATTCATTACAGAAGACGAGATCTTCTGGAGGATGCCGTGATGGGTGTGGGCCGGGACCATTTGCACGCGCTTTATGCGGATACCCCGGATCCCTGGGATTTCGAGCACAGCGAGTATGAGCAGGCAAAGTTTGTCGCGACACGGGCTGCGTTGTCGCGGGCTCATTACACCTCGGTCTTCGAGCTGGGCTGCGGTAACGGGCAGCTTGCCCGGCATCTGGTGAATATCCGCGACCGCTATACCGGCATGGATGCGGTAGTCATTGCGATCGAAGCCGCGCGCCGGGCGGTGCCGGATGCCACTTTCATTCACGACTTTTATCCTTGTCCGCTGCCTGCGGACGATTTCGACCTGCTGATCCTGTCCGAGATCCTCTATTTCCTTGATCGCGACAGCCTGCGCGAACTGGCCTCGGATATCGCCACTTCTTGGCCGAAGGCGGAGGTGCTCTCTGTGACTTGGCTTGGCGAAACGGATCATGAGTTGCAGGGCGAAGAGGCGTTGGCGGTCTTCACAGCGGCACTGTCGACCCATGATTTCGATTGCGTGACGCAGGCCGAAGGATATCGCATAGACCGAGGATTGCCGGAGGGCCAGACATGAGCCGCACCGCCATAAAAAAGGCCGCTATTGTCATCCCCGCCCGCAACGAAGAAGGCCGGATCGGTGCTTGTCTGACTGCCCTGGCCGGACAAAGCACGGTGCAGGTCTCGGTGATCCTGATGGTCAACAACACCACCGACCGCACCAGTGGCGTGGCCCGCGACACCGCCGCGCGGTTCGGCCTTGACCTGACGGTGCTTGAGCGCGAACTCGCGCCGCACAAAGGTGTCGGATCGGCACGAAAAAGCGGGTGCGATCACGCTCTGCGCAACATGCCTGATCTGCAATTTCTGCTCACAACAGATGCGGATTGCATCGTCGCCCCCGATTGGATCGCGCGAAACCTTGCGCATCTGCAAACGGTGGACGCTGTCTGCGGCAAGGTCGATCTGATCGCGGGCGAAGCGGATACCCTCGATGGCATGGACCCGCACCTGGCCGAACTGGAAGGCATCTACAGGGCCTTAGTGCAGGACATCTACGCCCGCCACGCGCCCGGGTGTGTGGACATCGCTGACACTCACGGCGAAGCGGCGGGGGCGAGCCTCGCGTTCACCCGCACCGCGTATCTGGATGTCGGAGGGTTCGCGCAGGTCAGGTGCGGCGAAGACCGCCGGATTGTGCGGGAACTCCGAACCGCTGGCTGCAAGGTGTGCCACGCCGACGACGTAAAGGTTCAGGCGTCCTGTCGCCTGACCGGTCGCGCGGCGGGGGGCATGTCGGACGCGCTGATGGCGCGGATCAGTGGCATGGATTACCTGATCGACGACTGCCTGCCCTCGGCGAACTGGCTGGTCAGGCAGGCCTGCGGCAAGACGCTCGGCCCTTGGCCCCCGCATGTGCCTGCCCGCTTCCGCCTGCATGTGCAGGATCTCCCGCGACATATCGAAATACTGGAAAACTTTGAGAATTCGGAGCGGCTGATATCCGCCTCGATCGTTCGGGCTGCAGCTACGCCATGTTCCCACCTTGGCATGCCTGCGCCGGACAAGGGGTCAGCGATTGCCCTCGCTGACTCCGATCCGCAGACCTGTCGTGCCCCTGAGGAGCGCATGTCGAGGGCGGTTGGGACGACGGCGTGGTCGCCAACGTCAGTAACTTCGACATTCTGGCAATCAAGTAAGTAACGAGTGCCTTTATCGAGTGCCCGGCGGCCAATGGTCGCCGGGCATTTGTTGCCTCAGATACAAATTCTATTTTGCCGCGAAGAGGACATTCATTGGTGCCGTCCGGTTGGCGGTTTTGTCCCGCATAGCAGTCATCGGCGCACGATGATGCCTACGGCAGCTTACAAGACGCGTCTGCGTCCCGTGCGATGTTCTGAAGCGCCCGAGAGACCAGAAGGCGCAGCCAGCGGCTGTAGGCGTCTAAACGGTTAGGTGCAGTTGTATTTGCATAGATTTCTAGGCAGCTTCTTGTGTTAAATATGAGTTAATATATGTGTTACGCTAATTTTTTATGCTACTTTAGTGTGACTAAACAGTATCTTACGTGAAAGCGCAGTGTGTGGTAACACGTTCAACAGTGTGCAATAGCACGAAACTTGGTGTGTAATAGCACGTTTCTGCTGATTGGTGTGTGTTAGCACGAAATAACTTGACTTGGTGTGCAATAACACGAATTTAGGGTACATGGTGGGTAATAACACGAAAGCACGGTCCCCTCTTCTGCCGGACCGAATGCAGCAAGGCGATTTCTTCGTCTGCGATATCTTTGATGCTGCGCCCAAGGGCGATATGGCTTCAATGGAGCATCCCGTTTTTTCGATCTCTACAAAGCCTGATAAGAACATCCGTCGATATGAGAATGGTGATGTTTTTGTCGAAGTTGTTCCTTCGGTAAAGGGACTAGCAACCGTTTATGATCGAGACATCCTGATCTTCTGTATCTCTCAAGTGATTGCGGCTTTAAATGATGGTCGAGAGGTCAACCAAACGATACGTTTCAAGGCGTTTGACCTACTTACCTCAACGAACCGAGGCACTGATGGACGCGGCTATGAGCAGCTCAGAGCCGCATTTGAGCGGCTTTCCGGGACTCGTATTGCCACGAACATCACAACGGCAGACACTGAAGTACTAGATGGCTTCGGCCTGATTGACCGCTACCGTATCGTTAGGGAAACCCGCGATGGTCGGATGCAGGAAATCGAAGTTAAGCTGTCGGACTGGGTGTTCAATGCCATCAACGCGCGTGAAGTTCTTACGCTCAGCCGAAACTATTTTCGGCTTCGAAAGCCGTTGGAACGCCGTCTTTATGAGATTGCACGAAAGCACTGTGGATATAAGCAGCGTTGGGCCATCGGCCTGACTAAGCTCAAGGACAAATGCGGCTCCTACTCCACTGACAAAGAGTTTAAACGCCTTATTTCTAAGATCGTTGCGGAAGATGTCGCTCACGATCACATCCCAGATTATAGCTTTCGTCTTGAGGGTTCACAGGCGGTGTTTTATTCCCGTGGTTCGGTCCCTACTCCACAAGAAGACGTGTTCGAGGGGCGACTTGAGCCAGATGCGTATGATGCTGCGCGGGAAGCTGCTCCTGGCTGGGATACCCGGCATCTGGAGCATGAGTGGCGTCGTTGGTGCGGCAAAGAAGAGATCGAGCCGAAACACCCAACTAAGCACTACATCAAGTTTTGTGAGAGTTGGTTTGAGAAAAGGGGTCGTCCATGACGGGATTGAAAACCGGTTATGGAAATAAAACAGGTGTGGGGTTTAAATCCGGTAATATAAATAATGCTGGTATAAGAAAAATAACAGGTATTGAATTTAAATCAGGTTAGAGATACATTTCTGGTAAGAAAAATAAAGCAGGTTAGTTGAATGCCAGTCATCGTAATGGCGAGCCCCAAGGGCGGAGTTGGAAAGTCTACATGCGCAGTTCTGTTGGCATCAGAGTTCGCTCGGATGGGCGCTGGTGTGACTGCCTTGGATTGTGACCCGAACAAGTCTCTTACACGTTGGGCATCCCACGGACTGCCTAAGGGCGTCACACTTCACAGCGACATTGGGCGTTCAGAGATTGTGACCACAATCAAAAATGCGGATGGAGACGGCAAGATCGTGATTGTCGATCTTGAAGGTGTCGCTTCACAACTGGTGAGCCGTGCCATTTCACAGGCTGATCTAGTCATCGTGCCGATGCAGCCAACTGCACTGGACGCTGAGATCGGATCGGAGGCTTTAGCGCTTGTTCGGGAAGAGGAAGAAGCTCTGAACCGGACCATCAGACACGCGGTAGTTCTGACCAAGACAAGCGCAGCGGTTAAGAGCCGGGTGCAAAAAGAGCTAGAAAATCAATTACGCGGGGCAGGGATCGATATGATCGAACCGTCACTGGTGGCTCGCGCGGCGTTCTCAGAACTGTTTGCCTATGGCGGTGATCTCACATCGATGTTGAACAACCCTGAGATTGTGACTGGCGGCAAGGTGGACAGGGCTTTGTTGAACGCCACAGCATTTACGGAGGCAGTGTATGAGCGGCTCAAATAGACTAGCAGGTCTTACAGCACGGCCAAAAGACACTGGCCCCGCCGAAGTTCGGAAAGTTGACGAGGTTGGCGAAGCCAGAGGCTTTGTAGACCGCACACCCAGGAAAAAACCTGGCCGAAAGCCAAGCCCTCGAACATATCAGCTGCACCCCAAAGTTTTCCCAAGGGTAGGGGAGGCCATAGCGAGTGAAGCCGAACGCCTCGGCATCACTCAAGGGCAACTCATTGAACAGATGTGGGAAACCTACCAAGATTCTCTATAAGCGCTAGAAATTTATCTTGAATAGTATGATCGAGGCAAGGATTTAGCGCGGGTCTTTTCAACTTCCTTGGTTGTGGACGTTGCAATCAATAATGTGTAAGCAGACTGTTGACACATGTAAGCTAATAGGTTACATTACCAGATGATAAAGACCTTCGACAACAAACAACTCAAGGCTCTTTGGGAAACAGGAAAGTCCAAAATTGATGCTAGGTTTCATGCGCGCATCCTTCGACGGTTGGATGCACTAGACGCTGCGACAAGCCTTGAAGATATGAAGTTACCCGGTTTCGACTTTCATGCTCTCAAAGGACACAAGCCAACGCGCTATACCGTCCATATAAACGGGCCATGGTGTGTCACTTTTGAGTTCAACGATGGCAATGCGTATGTGCTCGATTTTGAGCAATATCACTAGGAGACGATGATGAGCCGTAACCCGAACCGCTGCCCTACGCATCCAGGCGAACTGCTGCGCGAAGATGTACTTCCAGAAGTCAAAAAATCGAAGGCAGAGATTTCCCGGTTACTAGGTATTTCCCGGCAGCATCTGCATGACATCCTGGCCGAACGGAAACCCGTAAGCCCTGAGGTCGCTGTCCGCCTTGGCAAGTTGTTTGGCAACGGTGCCGGTCTTTGGATCAGGATGCAGGGTGCCTATGATGAATGGCAGGCGTCGCGTGCGGTTGATGTATCAGAGATACCCACTTTGATCGCAGCTGAGTAACATATAAGGACTTAAGAGGTGGTCCTGGATTTTCGACCAGTATGCAGCCTTGTTAAGATGGATCAGGATTTCATTTCAGGCCGCTAATCTCATTGGTTCTGTCTTGCTGTCATATGCCTCGTCAGGGGTCAAGATTCCGTGCGTGGAGTGCGGGCGTTCGCCGTTGTAATAGGCCAGCCACTTTCTGATACCAGCCTTTGTCTCTGAACCACTTTCGAAGGCATGCAGGTAGACGCATTCATACTTCAATGACCGCCACAGCCGTTCGATCATGCGATTATCGCGCCATGCGCCTTTGCCATCCATGCTGATCTTTACCTTTGCCTCGATGAGCACGTCGATCCAGTCGCCGCTGGTAAATTGGCTTCCCTGATCCGTGTTGAATATTTCCGGCGCGCCGTGTTTGGCCAAGGCCTCTTTCAGGGCCTCGATGCAGAACCCCGCGTCCATGCTGTTCGTGGTCTTGCCCCCGTTTGACCGGACACTCAGGCGGTTGCGGTTTGAGCTGCGATGAACTCACGTGGCGAGCGCATTTTCAGCCCTGAGTGCGGGTGGTTGTCATTGTAGTCTTCGATCCAAGCTCCGATCAATCCAAGAACTGTGTGGGCGTCCGGTAGAGGCGTCACCTGGACGTAGTCGCGCTTCAGCGTCTTCACGAATGCCTCCGAGATGCCATTGCTCTGTGGGCTTTGGACCGGCGTGAAGCATGGCTTCAGGCCCAATTGGCGGGCGAAGATCTGCGTGTCCCTCGCGATATAGGGCGAGCCGTTGTCGGACAGCATCTCGATGACCGACGGCGCACGATGATGACCAAAGCGGCGTTCCACGGCCTCGAGCATGATGTCGCGGATGTCAGAGCCACTGATCCCGGCGTTCACCACGGCGCGCCAAGCGATGATTTCGCGGTCATGAGCATCGATGATAAAGGCGCCACGGACGATGTCACCGTTCCAGCAGGTGAACTCGAAGCCATCGCTGCACCAGCGCAGGTTCGAGCGCATGACGATGACCTTGCCGTCGTGAACATGCTCCGGGCGCTGCGTGTATTTCCGTGCCAGAAGCAGGTTGTGTGCCTTCATGATGCGATAGACCCTTTTGTGGTTGACGGCTGCCAGCCCTTCCGCGCGCAGTTGCCGGTTAAGGATTGCCGTAATCCGCCGGTAGCCATAGGTCGGTCGGGCCGCCACCAGCGTCGTGATCAGCGGCACCACCGCCGCGTCTTGCGCTTTATAGTAGCGCCGACGCGGCTTCGTCCTGTTGTTCAACCTGTCAATCAAGTTCGAGCGGGCCACACCCACTGTTTCGGCCACGACCTTCACTGGAAATCTCCCCTCAGAGGCGACCGCACGTGCAAGGTCTGTTTTTTTGAGCGTGATTTGTCCAACGCCTCGCGCAGGATCTTGGCCTCCAGCGTTTTGCGGCCAAGCTGGCGTTCGAGTTCACGGATGCGATCTTCCATCTGTCGGACGACCTTGTTGCTTGTGACATCATCATCCTCTGACACGGCGACACTTCCCCCCTCCAGCATGAGCCTGCGCCAACGATACAATAGATTGGGGGCCACGCCATTGCGGCGTGCGACCACAGAAATGCTGGCCCGGTCATCCAGCGTTTCTTCGACAATGCGCAGCTTCTCGGCCGCGCTCCAGCGACGACGACGGCCGCCATCAGTGATGATTTCTATCTCAGACATAAGCACGTGCTCAGGCATATACCTAAGCCTCCATGGTTATGCCCAAGTGTCCGGTCGAAAAGGGGGCCAGTTCAGTTCGATAATCGCCAGCTCAGAACCTTGCGACTGTGCCAATCCATGATCGCCACGAGATACAGAAAACCACGCTGCATCGGGATGTATGTAATGTCAGCGCACCAGACCTGGTTCGGGCGGTCGATCACCAGATTGCGCAACAGATATGGCCAGATCTTATGCTGCGGATGCTTTTTGCTGGTGTTGGGTTCCTGATAAATCGGAACCAGACGCATAAGGGGTAGATTCCGGCTGAGTGCAGAATGACACCCTAAGCCAGCCCTTCATCGTTTTTTCCACTTATACTCGCCTGTGAGGAGGATGTGTGCCCATCCGAGAGGCGAGATGTGCCCCAGGAGATCGGATGGACAGTCTAATCCGACGTGTTGGCGCCGTGTGACAGCCTGCCCGAGGTGCTTGGTGTTCCAGTAGATGATGATGGCGGCCAGCAGGTTCAGCCCTGCCATACGGTAGTGCTGACCTTCGACGGTCCGATCGCGGATTTCGCCCTGCCGCCCGATGCGCAGGGCGTTTTTTAGGGCGTGATGGGCCTCGCCCTTGTTGAGGCCAATCTGGGCACGACGCTGCATGTCGGCATCAAGCAGCCAGTCGATGATGAAGAGCGTGCGCTCGATGCGACCGATTTCACGCAGGGCAAGTGCAAGCTCATGCTGTCGTGGATAGGCCGCAAACTTCTTGAGCAACTGACTGGGCGGCATGATGCCCGCCGCCATCGTGGCCACGGCCCGCAGGATATCCGGCCAGTTCTGGACGATGAGGCCCTCCCTGATCTTGCCGCCGATCAGGCCGCGCAGCTCCTTCGGCGCGGCGGCCGGGTCAAAGAGATACAGCCGTTTCGAGGGGAGGTCCCGTATGCGCGGAATAAACCGGAAGGCCAGCAGCGAGGTGACGGCAAAGACGTGGTCGGTGAAGCCACCGGTGTCAGCATACTGCTCTTTGACCTTTCGGCCCGCTTCGTTCATCAGCAGCCCGTCCAGGATGTAGGGTGCTTCGCTCACGGTGGCGGGAATGGTTTGTGTTGCGAAGGGTCCAAACTGATCGGAGACATGCGTGTAAGCCTTTAGCCCTGGCTCAGATCCGTATTTGGCGTTGATAAGATTCATCGCTTCACCTTGCCTCGCGGCGGGGAAGAATTGTCCGTCGCTGGACGCGGTGACGCCGCCGCCCCAGAACTTGGCCATGGGCAGGCCCGCTTGCGCGTCAATCACCATGGCGAGCGCGCGGTTAATTGCGTCGCTTTCAATATGCCATCGCGACAGGCGCGAGAGCTGCATGTAATCGTGGGTATTGGTGGCCTCGGCCATTTTACTCAACCCAAGGTTTAGCCCCTCGGCCAGCAATACGGTCAGCAGCCCGATGCGATCGGTACAGGGGGAGCCAGTGCGCACGTTGGTGAAGGCATCTGTGAAGCCGATGTCTTCATCGACCTCCTGCAGTAAATCGGTGATGCGCACGGCGGGCAGGCGATCATAGAGAGCAAGCACCAGAGCCTCTGCTGCTTCGGGCACGGCTGCGGGCAGCCGGTCAACTTTCAGAACGCCGTTTTCTATGGAGCCGCCGGGAATGGCCCCAGACCGCGCTGCCTTTGCCAGCCGGTCAAGCCCATCTGTCAGCCGCGCCTTGCGGTCTTCAAGCCAGCTTTCCGGATCAAACGGAACGGTCAATCTGGGCGTGGCCTGTGCAGCTTCAACCGGAACCAAGACCTCTTTCAGATCTGCATAACGACGTGAATGGGCCAGCCAGATATCGCCCGATCGAAACGCTTCGCGGAGATGGGACAGAACGGCCACCTCCCAGAGCCGGTGATCATCGGTCGCCTGAGCGTTAAGGTGGCGGTGCCATTTGGAACCACGCCGTAGAAAGCTTGTGGATTGAGATTTGCTATTCCCATCATCAGCAATGATCTGTGCCGCTTGCTCCAAGGGCCGCGCCACAGCGGCCCCGTGGATATCCAAAGCTCGCAGCATACGCGGTGCATATCGCCGGAACCGATGATACCCTTGCACGACATGGACTATAGGGTCAGCGGACATCGTATTCGTCAGTTCGGCGGCGGTTGCCACAAGACCTTCAAGCTGAAGCCAACCACAGGACATTTCGGTTGCCACATCAAGGGAGGCCTCATCCCCCTTGGCCTCCAAAAGGGCAGCGCCCAAGGCTTTGAAGGAGCGAAGTGTGTCGTGCAGGGCGGATTTTGCATCCGCTATGCGCGTGTCACACAACCTTTTCGCATCCTGCCAGGTCTTACCCACGATCCGGTCATGGGTCTCGACCACCGCATCGGCAATCCCCGCGTGCCATTCTATGGCGCAGACCGCGAGAATGGCCAGGCGCCGGTCGCTGGTAATGTCTCGCAGGCCATCGGCAAAATATCGTTCGCCCTGACGGCGCAGTTGCGTAACCCGGTGGGGCGGCAAACCCTCAAGAATGTCGGGTGCCAACTCCATCTCCTGTAAAAACTCCAAGCGATCAAGAAGGCGGCTGGCCCCCGCCGAATTCTTGCCGACCTCAAACTGCCGAAGCCAGATGAACCGGCTGACCGTGCCATCGACCATCTCCGTTAATAAATTATCCAACCGGCCCTTCAGCTTATCATTCAGTCGGTCAGTGATCCGGCTCTCAATGCGGCGCTCGGCGGCGACGAGGGCGTCAGCACAAAGCCGTTCGATAACAGACACACCGGGCAGGACCGCCTGGGTGCGGCGGCATTCCTCGACAAACCGCCGGGCGAGGCCCTCATTTGATCGAGCAGTCTCTGCCTCTCGTTCAAGCCAGCCCTTCAGATCACGCGCACCACGCCCAGAGAACATTTTGTAGCCGTATATTTCCCGAAGCTCCTGCAGATGTTGCTGTCGGGTTTGGCGCCGCGCCGCATAGGGTAGGATTTCATCACCTGTCAGACCCAGTTGGGCTCCAATAAAGCGAATGGCCTGCTCGGGAATGACCTCATGGGAAGACAGAAGTCGCCCAGGGTATCGCAAGGCACATAGTTGCAGGGCGAAGCCGATCCGGTTTTCGGCGCGACGCCGTGCGTTGATGTGGTCAAGGTCGTCATCGGCAAGCGTGTAATGTCGAAGGAGCGAAAGTTCATCGATAGGGAGATCAAAAAGGGCCGAACGCTGGCGCTCGGTCAGGATGCTGCGGTGCGCCATGTTTCTTTTGCTTTCTATTTTGGGTTTGCTTATCTTTGATTAAGATAATTAATAAGGAATAGCTTTTATGAGCGGAAGCAGAGCATCTGCCAGAGCATCACAAACATTCGTTTGTGAAACATGCTGATCGGCTATGCTCGCGTCTCAAAAGCCGACGGCAGCCAGTCCCTCGACTTGCAGCGGGATGCGCTGATCGCGTCAGGCGTCGAAGAGGACCAGATTTACTCGGATCTGGCATCCGGAAAGAAAGATGACCGCTCAGGTCTGGAGGCCTGCCTCAAGGCATTGCGGGATGGCGATGTTCTGGTTGTGTGGAAGCTTGACCGCTTGGGCCGCAGCCTGCACCATCTTGTCAAAACCGTCAGCTTGCTGTCCGAGCGCGGCGTTGGCCTCAAGGTGCTCACCGGACAAGGCGCGCAGATCGATACAACAACTGCGGCAGGACGACTTTCATTTGGCATCTTTGCGGCCTTGGCCGAATTTGAAAGTGAGTTGATCCGCGAACGCACAATGGCCGGGCTCCAAGCCGCCCGCGCCCGTGGCCGGAAAGGTGGAAGGAAGTTTGCGCTGACAAAAGCGCAGGTCCGTATGGCGCAAGCCGCCATGGCCAATCGCGACACGTCTGTTAGTGATCTCTGCAAGGAGTTGGGGATCAAGCCTGTTACGCTCTATCGATACGTAGATCCAAACGGAAATCTGCGTGAATACGGAAGCCGCGTCCTCAAAATGCCTTAGGGTGTCATTCTGCACTCAGCCGGAATCCACCCCAAGTAGATCTTCAGGCCGCTCGCAGCCCTTCAGCAGCTCGTCCAACAGTTCCTTGGAAATAGTCATAGTCTTTGCTCCTCTCAGGAAGCATGGACCAGATCGCGATTACACAGAAGATCGGACACTCTCCCAGGCAGACTACAGCCGATCCTTCAGCCGCCTCACGAAATCCATCTGCTCAGCAAGCTTTACGAACGCACCAGCGTCGTCATCACCACGAACCTGAGCTTCAGCGAATGGGCCACAGTCTTCGGTGATCCCAAAATGACGACCGCGCTCCTCGACCGTCTCACCCACCGCTGCCACATCCTGGAGACCGGAAACGACAGCTTCCGCTTCAAAGCAAGCGCAGCCGCCGCGGCGCAGAAAAAGAAGGATAGCAATCATGCATTGACCTAAGCCTGACACCCGAAACATAACTTAAAGGTGGCTCACTTCTCGATGGAAAACCCGGCTCACTTCCGCGTGGAAATCTACAAGTAAACCGCCGGAACTGTTCAGGCCCCTCATTTGTTGACCTCACAGAGAGTTGACGTGGGGGAAAGCACAATGTCCCGGCTGCCGGACATCAGTAAAAGGGGCACGGCTACTTCCGTCGTTGCAGAAATACGTTCTGCTTTGAGTAAATGGAATGTCGAGTCCGTCTCTCTCGAATCTCAAATAGATATCCAACATGAAGGAGACCGGCCAAAAGCGATGTATCTGGTGAAATCTGGCTGGATCTACTCTTACGCTTTGCTTGCCGACGGACAGCGACAGATCCTTTTCCTACATCAGGCAGGCGATATAGCAGGTCTGGCAGATTTTGGCGTGGAGCGTGTCAGCTGCTCACTGCGAAGCTTGGGAGATTGTGTGGTTTTACCAGTCCCGATCACTGCCATTGCGACAGCAGATTTTCTGACGCCTGAAATAACTACTTACTTCTTGCGAAAATCGGCGGAAATGCAGTCAATCCTCATGCGAACTCTTATTGCAGTCGGGCGCATGGAGGCACGGCATAGGATAGTGTGGCTCATCCTCATGTTACATGATCGAATTCCTGGTTCAGGAACTCGAAGGCCAATCGTCGAAATTCCTTTCAACCAATCCGAAATTGGCGATCTCATTGGTTTGACAAACGTGTCTGTCAGTAAAATGCTCTGCCAGCTGTCGGACGAAGGATATATTGAACGGAAAGGCAGCAAAATCTTGATCCGGCGACGAGCCGACCTGCGGTCCATGATCAGTTATGAACCAATGGGGTTCTCAGCCAACCCATTCGTCGCCTCAGGTGACTTGCGAAATCCGGGGACAAACATCACAAGCACCTAAAATCTATAGAGATTGTCGCTCGAGTTTTTACCAAACAGGATGAAACCAGGCAAAAGGCCATGCCGACATGGCATGGCCTTCTCCGTGCCTATGGGACCACAGACTGACGACAGGAACTATTTACTCTTGGACTTGCTTGAATTGTCGTCGTCTCGCGCCGATTGCGACTTCCTCACCCGCAGATTGTTCTGAACATGTTCTACGCCGGAGCAGGAATCTGCACAGTCTTCAGCGTGGCGCTTGGCCTGTTTGGAATCGACTTCACCGGAAAGTGTGACCTCGCGGTTGGACACCGAAACGTCGATGTCCGAAGCGTCAACATCATGATCGTCCGACAGGCGATCGCAAACGTCTTCGCAGATACGATCGTCTGAGCGTTGGTAGTTCTTCGGTCCGCGCCCACGATGGGACTGGCTACCCTCGTAGCCTCCTTGCATGCCCCGCGAACCATTTTGGTTCCATGACGAGCCACCTTGCTGACCGGGCTGCTGATAGCCGCCCTGATTGGAGCCGTATTGGCCCTGTCCGCGGTCATACCCGCCGCCGTAGTTGCCCCGCTGGTAGCCGTCTTGCTGATAGCCGCCCTGACCGCCTTGCGCGTAACCGGAATCGTGCTGGCCACGTTCCGATCTGTAGTTCTGGCCGGATTGACCGCCACGATCACGGTTCCAGCCGTCCTGATCACGTTCACCGCTCTCATTATGTCGGTAATCGCTCTGGCCATAGTTACCTTGTCCGCGGTTGTTCTGACCGTAGTCGTCCTGCCCGTAATTGCCCTGTCCATAGTTGCCTTGGTTCCAGTCCTGCGGGCCGCCGCGTCCTTGCTCACCACGCGAGCGATAGTCGTCACGATCCTGATGCTGGCTCCTTCCACGCGACCCTTGCCAATCACGGTCATTTCCCCAGTCGTCACGGCCCTGCTGGCCGCGCTCATCATTGCGGGAATGGTCTTGGCGATAATTTTGATTGCTCATCTTGATATTCCTCCTCCAGGTGAGTCGTCTGCAAAGTGCCGACCGACCCATTCAGGGTTCGTTGTTTTGTGACAACGCTCATTAAAGTGTTTTAAGCAATTTTCTGATCTGGTGGGCTAGGACAAGAGATGCGCCAATATCCGCGCATCAGCATCGGAGCAGTCCCTTGTGGATTTCGGCACAGCAAAACCGTAGCGTGGCCTGTATGAATACTGATTTGCCACTCATCGTCGGTGTTGGAGCCTCTGCCGGGGGTATCGATGCATTGTCGCATCTGTTCGAAGGGGTCCCATCGCAGTGCGGAATGGCCTTCGTCGTCGTGACCCATCTCAACCCGGATCGTGAAAGCCTGCTTCACACCGTGCTGGCCCAGAAAACCGGGATGGAGGTAAAAGTCGCGCAACACGGTGAACGGATCGAGGCGGACACGGTCTATGTCATGCCCGAACGGGTGTTCCTGCTGATGAAGGATGGCCGGTTGCAGTTGATGGAAAGCGCACGAGGTAGCCGCGAACATAAACCCATCGACATTTTTTTCAGCTCGCTTGGCGAGGACCAGAAAGAAAACGCCGCCGCCATCGTATTGTCCGGGGGCGACGGTGATGGAACGCTCGGCGTCAAGGTCATTAAGGAACAAGGCGGTATGACCTTTGCACAGACAGCGGACCTAGACCCGCCGCTCAATCCGGAAATGCCTCAGAGTGCCATCGCCACCGGTCTCGTCGATTTTGCCATTCCCGCCGCACAAATGGCTGAAAAGCTCATGGAGATCCGCGATGGTCGCGCAACCTTGGACGCGCTCGTCATGACCGCCGATCCGGATCACGATGCCGATCCCCCTGAGGTGCAGGCGACGATTTGCGAGATATTGCTGAAGCAGACCGGCCATGACTTTTCCGGCTACAAGAGCAAGACTTTCTTTCGCCGTGTCGCGCGCCGCATGCAGGTTCGGCAGATCAGCGAGCTGAAAGAATATTGTGCCCTGCTGTCGCGCGACGAGGATGAGGTCAGCAACCTGTTCAGCGATCTGTTGATCAGCGTCACGAACTTCTTTCGCGACACGGATGCCTTCAAGATCCTCGCGGAAAAGGTCATTCCGCAGATCTGCGAGAACCGGGATGCAAAGAACCCGGTGCGTGTCTGGGTGCCGGCCTGCACCACTGGTGAAGAGGTCTATTCCCTTGCCATCCTGATCAGCGAGCACCTTGAGCAAAATGCCTATTCCACGCCCGTGCAGATTTTCGCCACCGACATCGACGACCCGGCACTCGCTGTAGCACGTCAGGGGCGTTATCCCGAACAACTGTTGCGTCAGGTCAGCGCAGAGCGGCTGGACAAATATTTTCACCGTGATGGGGTCAGCTATGTTGTATGTAAGAAGGTGCGCGAGATGTGCATTTTTTCGCCCCACAATGTGATCAGTGATCCGCCGTTTTCGCGCATGGACATGGTATCGTGCCGCAATCTCCTGATCTATTTCGGGCCAGAACTGCAACGTCAGGTCATCCCGACCTTCCATTATGCGCTGAAACCGGACGGCTATCTGTTCCTTGGAACGTCGGAGAGTATCAGCCAATATGCCGATCTGTTTCGCACTGTGGACAAGCAAAGCCGTATTTTTCAGGCGATCGAACGCTCTGATCGGCGCTGGAACCCGGCCGGCATGATGAACCGGATTTCCGACAGGAGGGCAGGGACCACCAACGAACAGGGGCTGTCCGATATCCAGCTGCGCCACAAGGTCGAACGGCATATCCTTGAACAGCACACGCCTGCACATGCCGTCGTGCGCGAAGACGGTGAAATCGTTTTCGTTTCGGGCGGCACCGGAGGTTTGCTGGAACTGCCGCGCGGCGCCCCCTCTCATCACCTTCTGGATATGGTGCCGCGTGATGTGCGATTGGAACTGCGCGCGGCCTTGCGGCAGGTGGTCGACAGCAGGCGATCGACTATTCGGCGCGACCTTTCGATGCTTACGGCCTCAGGGGAGTTGAAACGTCTGAATCTGACCGTGGAGCCTCTGCGCGGCACAGGGGAGCGGGATCCGCTGTTTATCGTGTTTTTCGAGCCAGTTGAAGCCGCTCTTCCGGATTCTGATGCGGACACCACGGACCACAGTCGTCGAAGCGAGGCGGCAGAAAACGAAGTGCGTGAGATGCGTGAGCGTCTGCAATCCACCGTCGAAGAATACGAAACTGCCCTCGAAGAGCTGAAATCATCAAATGAGGAACTCGTATCCGTCAATGAAGAGGCCCAGTCAACCAATGAGGAACTTGAGGCCTCGAAAGAGGAGATGCAGTCCCTGAATGAGGAATTGAACACGATCAATTCCGAGCTGAGCGGCAAGATCGAAGAACTTGATCACGCAAACGCTGATCTGCGCAATCTTTTCGACGCGACCCAGATCGCTACAGTGTTTCTGGATGCCGACCTGGTCATCCGCAACTTCACGCCCGCGGCGGCGGAATTGTTCAATTTGCGCGCTGCGGATCTTGGAAGACCGTTGTCAGAGTTGTCCAGCGTCAGCGATTACCCCGAACTCAGGGAGCATATAAGCGAGGTGTTCCAGTCAGGCTCGATCTATGAACACCGCCTGTCCCGGTCTGAGGCTAAGCCCCATTATCTGGTGCGGATAACCCCCTACCTTGGCGCGGATGAAACGGTCGAGGGCGCTGTGGTCACACTGGTCGATGTCACCTCGCTCGCGCAAGCCGAGGAGCACCAGAAAGTTCTGATTGCGGAACTGAACCATCGCGTCAAGAATATGCTGGCCGTGATCATCACCATCGTGAAGACGTCGCTCCGGGGAAAGAAAATACCCCCGGATGCTCTGGAAACGCTGATCAACAGATTGCACGGCATGGCACGCGTCTACAGCCTGCTGTCCGAACGCTCCTGGACCACGGTCGGGATGCGGGACCTCATTCAGGCAGAAACCGAACCGTTCGAACAGGACCGGATCCACGTCAGTGGACCGAACGTGAACCTGCAGCCTTCCCAGGCATTGGCCATCAGCATGGTCATCCATGAACTCGTTACCAATGCGATCAAATACGGTGCGCTTTCCGACAGCCACGGCACGCTGGAAGTGAGGTGGAATTCGACGGACAACCGATTGGCTCTCGAATGGCGGGAGCGTGATGGACCGGAGACGAGCGAGCCGGAACGAAACGGCTTCGGATACGTTCTTATTGAAGGTCAGGTAGAGCAACAGCTCAATGGCAGACTGGAAACAAAATTCAACCCTGAGGGTTTGAGCTTGAAAATGGAGTTTCCCTTGTAAGACAGGAGTTTCGTTCATGTCCCGGCCAGAAAACTCTCATAATATTCTGGTCGTGGAAGACGAATGGCTCATTGCCATCGATATCCAGATGATGATCGAAGATTTGGGATACCGCGTTGTCGGACCGGCCAGTAATGTTGCGGCTGCAATGAGCCTGATAGAAAATCACAAGATCGACGCCGCCTTCCTTGATGTCACTCTCGGACCAGAGACTTCATTCCCCATCGTCGAGAAGCTGGATGCCTTGTCAGTGCCGATTACGTTTGTCAGCGCCTATGCCCGGAAAGAAATTCCTCTGCAGTTTCATCAGTTCGACTTGGTGTCGAAACCCATCACGCCACATCGTCTAACGCGACAGCTGCGCAAGATGCTCGGTGAAACCATGTAGGCTACAAACGCTTTTATGCGGAACGACGCCTAGATGCGCACATCTTAAAATGGATTGAAGGTCAGTCCTCCAAGGACGCTTAACATCCTTTTGAACGATGAAGGCTAACGCCTTGCCGTTCATACCACATTTTATCAGGAGGAAAAGTAATGAAGATCATCACGAAAACTGCCTGTGCTCTGGTGATGTTGACCGGAACCGCCGCGTTTGCGCAGGATTCCACTATGGAAACAGATGCGGATGGCAATATCAACATGGACCAGTTCAGCACTGGATTCAGCCAGACCGGAAATTTTACGTCCTGTGATTCCGATGGCGATTCCATGCTGAGCGAGGATGAATACAACTCTTGTGTATTCAGGGGATATGATCGCAATCAGGATGAAAAGATCGATGCTGATGAACGCACAACCATGGACGAAGACATGGGCTCAAGCGCATCGACGTAAAATCCGGTTGATCAGGCACTGCTCACAAGGCCCATGCGTCAGACCAGTCGACTTGATCTTGCCTTCGTGAACACCTGCCCCTGCTACGGACCGGGGCAGGTCCAATCATCAGCTTTTCAAATTTTCCTGTAACTCTCGCTTGAGTTTGTAGCGACCCCACCAAGACCGAATTTGCGTGGCATACAGCGTCTTCGGTCGAAGTCCGCATTTGTCCCCGACACACTCAACGTAAAACTGCCGTTTCGATGCTACCACGGCGGAACTGGCGGCTGAAATCGCTGCAACTTTTATCTCCACGCGTTTGATCGCACCGGGATCCAGATCGTCCGAGGTGTTCCAGCGAGCACGTTTCAGAAGATCTTCGAAGCTGCCAATATCAATAAAATCCCCGCTTTTCAGAGGCCCTTGAAAGGTGGTGGCGCTCGGGTTGGATAGATCCTCTTTCGCCATTTCAGTGCGATCGGCGATGGAGGTCTCGCGTTCGCCGTCCGTGGACCAGATTGTCAGAAGAATCTCTAAAACGTAAATCGGCTCGAAACCGAGGTTGCTGATGAAAGCGCGGGCATCGAGGCTTTGACTGCCACCGAGGTGTATCAGGACTTCGGTGCGGCGTTGGCGACGCAGTCCTGAGACAAGGATCTGTAGATAGACGACCCAGACCAGAGCGGTGATTGCACCTACAGCCGCTTGGATAGGTGACGCATTCTCGGCCAGCCAGTTCCACATGATGCCTCACAAGCTCAAGAGAGCATTATCAAAAAGTTATCGGCTGTATAAAAATGGCGGCTCTCTGAGAGAGCCGCCGCCGATGTTTCCGGTGCATTCGTCATCAAATCCAATAGTGTGGAACGCCATAATGATCGTGCGTTCGGCGCTCCCAGTCCCGGTCCCCATACCAGTTGTCGCTACGGGCGGGAGCACCTTTGACTTCTTGCTCCGTGATGTCCGTCACAAAGCCGTTCCGGGCCGTATCGTATCGGAGTTTTCCCCACGGGACCGGATGATGGTCTTCGCCCAGCCCCAGAAAGCCACCAAAGCCCATTACCGCGTAGGCGACCCTGCCGGATTGCTTGTCGATCATGAGGTGGTCGATTGTGCCGATGTGGGAACCATCATTACCATAGACGTCAGTTCCGTTCACATCGTTCGATGAGACGAGACTCGCATGTGCAGAATTGTCCATTTGTTTTCCTCCTTCTTCTAATTTTCTAAGAGGAAAACCGAGTAGCACGCAGAGTGGTTCCGTTGCACAGGTGCGGCTGGCAGCATTTTGCTGCTTTGGCGGGGATTGTTCCAAGAGGACGCCGGTTATTCTTCCGTCAGGGATTGAAGCGCGTCGATCACATTGTCACTGAGGGTCTGCAGATTGTCCTGAACCTGATCTGCGGGGCAATCCGCTTTCAGCCGCGCCGCCATGTCGGACATGGAAAACTGGTTGGCACTGTCCAGCTCCTTCAGCTCGTCCCAGGTCACCGGCACTGCGACCGGGGCGCCGGGGCGGGCGCGCAGAGAGTAGGGGGCGATCGCCGTCGCACCGCGCTCGTTACGCAGCCAATCGATGAAGACGCGGCCTTTGCGTTTGGATTTAGACATTGTTGCAGTGTAGCGATCGGGGTCGCGCGCCGCCATCACGTTGGCAAAGGTCTTGGCGAACAACTTGACCGTGTCCCAGCCGCGGGTGCGCCGCAGCGCCAGCCAGACATGCACGCCCTTGCCGCCGGTGACGATTGCACCGCTTTGCAGGCCAAGATCGGCTAGCGCATCGCGCACGTCGAAGGCCGCGGCCTGCACATCGGTCCAGTCCAGCCCCTCGTCGGGGTCGAGATCGAACACCAGCCGGTCGGGCCGTTCCAGCCGGTCAGTGCGCGCACCCCAGATGTGGAACTCGATACTGCCCATCTGCGCGGCGGCGATCAGGCTTTCAGGACGGGTGGCATACAGATAATCGGCGCTGTCGCCGTCGCTTTCCTCGATGCTGACGCGCGACAGCGCACCGGGCATCCCGCCGCCGTCATGCTTCTGGAAAAAGCACGGATCGTCGATACCGGAGGGGCAGCGGTAAAGCGACAAGGGCCGGTGTCCCGCCAGCGCGATCAGGCGCGCGCCCACGCGCGCGTAATGCCGCGCCACGTCGCCCTTCGTGCAGCCCGCATCGGGAAAGACGGGGCGATCCGCGTTGCTGATTCGGATGCCCTGCACGGTGGTGTCGCTGCCGTTCTCCATCGGTTCCTCCAATCGCACGTCACCGGCCGTCTTGTCCTCGCGCAGGCCCAGAAAGCTGGCGTGGCGCACATAGCCGTCGCCGGTGAATTCGGTGAACTCGACCTCGGCCACCAGATCTGCGCGCACCCATTTGGCGTCCTGCGCGATGTCGTCCGGGACACCGTCGCAGGGCGAGGTCTTGCGCGCGGTCATCGCCTGCGCCATCTGCGTCATCACCGCGTCGGAAAACCCGGTGCCGACCCGTCCCTTGTAGCGCAGCGCATCGCCCTCGTGGCTGGCCAGCAACAGCGACGCAAAGGGCCGCCCCGCCTTGTCCGACGGCGAATAGCCGACGATCACGAACTCCTGTCGGCGCGTGCATTTGACCTTGCGCCACGCCTTGCTGCGGGTGCCGCGATAGGGGGCGTCGATGCGTTTGCTGATGATCCCCTCGGCACCGGCCTTGCAGGCGTTGGCGAAAACCTCCGCGCCGTTGCCGACGATATGCTCGCTGAGCCGCAGGCCGCCGCCGGAGGGCACGCCGGACAACAGTCGTGCCAGTCGCTCGCGCCGCTCGGTCTGGGGCTTCTTGCGCAGGTCGTCGCCGTCGATGCACAACAGGTCGAAGGCAAAGAAGATCAGCGCGTTGCCCTCTTTCAGCGCCTTTTGCAGCGAGGAGAACGCCGAGCCGCGGATGCGCGCCGCCATCACCTCGCCGTCGATCAGCGCGGCATCGCAGGGCAGGGGATCGAACGCGCCGTCCAGCGCATGGAACCTGTCGGTCCAATCCTTGCCCGACCGGGTGTAAAGCCGCGTGCCGCCCTTGCCGAGTGCGGCAAGGCAGCGATAGCCGTCGAACTTGGTCTCGTGCAACCAGTCGTCGCCCTCGGGCGCCTCGGTCACAAGCGTGGCAAGCTGCGGCTTGACGAAAGCGGGGCGCTTGCGGCTGCGGTTGGGGGCAGGGTCGGGCAGGGCTTTGGCGGGGGTATCGTCAGCAATCTGCGACATGGTGCGACCCGTCTTGACCGAGACCGCGTTGCCCTTAGTAAAACCGTCCGGATCGCTTGCGGCGTAATCGTCACGTTCTTTGATCAGAAGCCAGTTCTCGCGTTTCTCGCCTGATTTCCCGCGCATCCGCACCAGCGCCCAGCCGCCCTTCATCCGCTGGCCTTGCAGGGTAAATTTCAGCTTGCCATCCGCGAGGCCTTTTTCGAAATCTTCTTGCGGCACCCAGCCTCCGGTATCCCACAGCATCACCGTGCCGCCGCCATATTCGCCTTTCGGGATAATGCCTTCGAAATCACCGTAGTCCAGCGGGTGATCCTCGGTGCGCACTGCCAGACGCTTCTCGCCCGGATCGGGGGACGGCCCCTTGGTCACCGCCCAGCTGAGCAGCACGCCGTTCCATTCCAGCCGGAAATCATAATGCAGGCGCGATGCAGCATGTTTCTGCACCAGAAAGCGCCGTTTCGTGCGCGCTTCGCCCACGCGGCCGTGTGGCTCCTTGGTGCGGGAAAAGTCCCGCATTTGGTTGTAATTGGCCAGTGGATCGGGGTGCTTGGCCATCTAGGACACCTTTTTAGCCGGTTTCTTCTTTTTCCTACCGTCGGCATCCTTGAGGCTCTGTTTCAGCGCGCTCATCAGATCGACGACATTGTCGCCGCCAGTGCTGTCATCGTCGTCGGTCCGCACGCGCGGTGTCTTCTTGTTCTTGATTTTGGCTTCCAGAAGATCCTGCATCGCCTCGGCATATTTGTCGTGATAGGCGCCGGCATCGAAAGGTGCGCTTTTACGGTCGATCAGGGATGTGGCGACCTCCAGCAGCTCCTTGTCAACTTTCTCATCCTCGATATCGGTGAAGATCTGGTCGGCCTCGCGCAACTCGCCCTCGTAATGCAGCGTCTCCATCAGCAGCCCGTCGCCGCAGGGTTTGACGGCCGCCAGATATTCTTTGCCGCGCATGGTGACTTGCCCGAGACCAACCTTGCCAGCTTGCCGCAATGCATCGCGCACCACGCGATAGGCATCCTGCGCCAGATCGTCCGAGGCGGTGATGTAATAGGGCTTGTCGAAATAAAGCGGCGAAATCTCGCAGGCATCAACGAATTGCACCAGTTCGAAGGTCATTTTCGTCTCCAGCTTGATCGCGTCGATCTCATCCGGGTCGAGCAGGATATATTCGTCGTCCTCCACCTCATAGCCCTTGACGATGTCATCGGTCTTGACCGGGCCGATGCCGGGAACGGATTTTTCATACCGGATGCGCTTGCCCGACGGTTTGTGAATCTGGCGGAACGACACCCGCGCGCCCGATTTGGTGGCCGAAAAAATCTCGACCGGGATGGAGACGAGCGACAGGCGAAGCTGTCCTTTCCAGAGTGCGCGCGGTGCCATGTCGGTCCTCTCCTTGCGGGTGCGCCGCCATGTTCAAAGACGGGATAATGAAGATATAGATTTGAAACGACAAGCGTTCCACATTTTTAGACTCGGAACCTATTTTCAAACGTTTGGTTTAGAAAGGAAGTGTATTTCATCGGCGACGGGGCCGGATTTGCAGGAACATCCATGCGCGCAACAGCTATCTCTTCGCAATCCTGGCGCACCCTCATGGCAGTGCTGGCCATGTCCCTGTTAATTGCTTGTAAAGTCCCGGATGATCCGGAAGGAACGACAGAGGAAGTGACGGGTGGTATCCTCAGAGTCGGGGCGTTGGTAGAACCACTCGACCAGGCGGATAGCGATGCAGTCGCGCGGATTGCCAGTGCCATGCAAGCAGAGACAGAACTCGTGACAGGTGATCCGCACACGCTTTTTGTGCAGTTGGAAAACGGGAAGTTACACATTATCGCCGGACGTATTCCAGCCAATACACCCTTTGCCGCCGACGTCGCGCTGAGCAATCCGCTGGGCCGCGTAACACTTGGAAATGAAACAGAAGACCGGGCTTTGGCCATTCGCAAGGGCGAAAACAGGTTTCTGATTACGGTAAACCGCGCAATCCGGGGGATGGTCGAATGAGCCACGACCTTCCCGACGAAATCAAGCGAAAGCTGCGCCGTGCCGCCAGACTGGAGTGGTGGTCAATTTTCTGGCTGCTGACCATCATTGCGGTGATGTATTTTGCGATGGGATCCAGCCAGGCAATGAAGGCAGCGTGGATCGAAGACACGCTCAGTCTGCTGCCGCCCATCCTGTTCCTGCTGGCGCGAAAGTTTGAGAACAAGCCCGCGACCGAGCAATATCCTTTCGGATTTCACCGTGTCGGGTCGCTGGCTTTTCTTCTGGCTGCTGGCGCGCTGACCGCCATGGGAGGATTCCTGCTCTATGACGCGACCAGTGCTCTGATCCTGCAGGAGCACCCCACCATCGGAAACGTCACGATCCTCGGCTGGGATGTCTGGCTGGGCTGGCTGATGGTCGCCGCACTTGTCTATTCCATCATTCCCCCTGTCATCCTTGGCCACATGAAGAAACCGCTGGCCCGTGCGGCGATGGACAAGATCCTCTACACAGATGCGGATATGAACGCAGCCGACTGGAAGACGGGCTTGGCAGGTATTGCGGGTATCGTGGGCATTGGTTTCGGATTCTGGTGGGCTGATGCGGCTGCGGCGGGGCTGATTTCCTTTGACATCCTGCGGGACGGGCTGCGCAACCTTCGCATTGCAGTTGCCGAGCTGCTGGACGGAGCACCCCGAGAACTGGACTCGACCGATGTTCATCCGATCGTCGACACGCTTTCGAGTACGAGTTACGTAAGCGGTTTCCGGGTCATGACGTGCAGGTGCGTGAAACCGGACGGTTTGTGCGGGCCAATGTGGTTCCCGTCAAGGGTGCAGAGCTGAACATCGGTGAAGCGCGCAAATTGTTATCAGATGATCAGGCGTGGCGGCTGATGGCGCTCGGGCGGCAACTACAAGATCTGCCTGATCCTTCGGAGAACAGCGAATGATGGACGCTACGAGACCCGTCGAATGACGAAATTCATCGGTTTGTGGATAATACCGATACATTTGTTTTGCAGCGATTAAAAAGGTCTATTCGCTGATGAACCAATAGTCGAAGCCGGAGTTAAACCAAGACATGTCCGTTGCATGTCAATCGGACACGACGGTATGGAGAACAGGGCGATTTTTCCGATTTCCCGTTCTGGCCAACGCAAAGGCAGACGAGCTTCTCGTCCCGTCTGCAACGGACATGTTGCCAGCCATAATCAAGCAGGCGGCGAAACGGCGGACCCCGGTGTGTGAAACACCGCGGTATCATATATTTCAGAGCTTGTGAGGTCAGATGCACGATCCGTTCAGGCGCGCACGCGCGAAGACACAGCGCAAGCTAAGACGCGCGGGCGCTTCCGCAATCACCGAAATGTGGAGCACGCTCCTTGGCCCGTCCAAACCGAAGAAACGTAGAGCCAGAAAACCCGGCACGCCCGCGCGCAAAGCCGTGAAGCCTGCCAGCCCGTCGCGTGCAGCCATGGGCGGAAGTGGTAAAGTCAAAGCCCGGGCGGCTGTTCCTGCCACCAGATCCCAAGCAAGGACCCCGCGGGGCGCAACGTTCAAGGCCGGACAACATGAGACCGCTTTTGGCACCCGTTCATACAAGCTCTATGTGCCGGTCGCTGCGAACAAGGCAACGACGCCGCTTCCGCTGCTCGTCATGCTACACGGGTGTGGGCAATCGTCGAAGGATTTTGCGCGTGGCACCGGGATGAATACACTGGCAGAGGAATTCGGTTTTCTGGTTCTTTATCCGGATCAGGCGCGGGACGCCCATCATTATCGGTGCTGGAACTGGTATAGACGGGGCGATCAGAACCGGGGCGCGGGAGAACCCGCTTTGCTGGCGGACATGACGCGCAAGATCATTGCCGACTGGAACGCCGATCCCTCCAGAGTCTATGTCGCGGGCCTGTCTGCCGGGGCAGCAGCAGCGTTGATCCTAGCAACGGAATATTCCGATATCTTTGCGGCGGTCGGTGTTCATTCGGGGCTGGCCGTAGGAGCCGCTCATGATCCAGCATCCGTTCCGAGAGCGATGCAAAGTGGCGATCCGGGCAAGCGTCTTGATGCTCAAGTGCCGACCATCATTTTTCATGGCGACGCGGATAAGGTCATCAACCCCCGCAACGGTCGTTTCATCGCCATTCGCGCACTCGAACCTTTCGCCGCCCTTGACCGGACAGAAAAGAAAGGGCGCGTTCACGGTGGCCGTGAATTTACCCGCACCGTGCATCGGGTGGGCAGGGGACGTCCCTACACCGAGCAGTGGGTCGTCCATGGTGCAGGACACGCCTGGTCCGGCGGACATGCGGCCGGAAGCTACACCGATCCCACAGGCCCTGATGCCTCGCGGGAGATGGTGCGCTTTTTTCTACGACACCGCACGACCAAGAAGCGTCGATCAACGCTACCTAAGTGACCCCCCGGTCATGCCACCAATTTCGGTGAGGCAGGATCATTCACAATCAGATGTCCGGCATCCCACCGTGCGGGACAAACCTCCGCCTCAGCATGGCCGTTGCGTAGCCTGCGACACGCACCTACAGGAATATCGACAGCAACCAGAACGTGATCGGTCATCATGGCGGCAGTCTGGGGCGCGATCGCCGCGTGAATGCCATCAAGTGAAACGCCGATATCGCAAGGCGTAAAGACACTGGCGCCGCCCACGCCCGAATCCGTCAGCGCGGCACCGAAGGGCACTCCGACTGCGCCCAGAACACACACAACAGTCTGAAGCTCGATGGCTCGCGCACGCGCGCAGCCGAACACCCTGTTGTAGCCGGTAATCATGTCTGTTTTGGCAGGAATGATCACCAGATCGAGATCGAGAGTCCCCAGTCGGGACCACAAGTCCGTAAATTCGCTGTCGAGGCAAATGATCATAGCGATCCGTAGCCCGTTCCATTCGATGACATTTATCGATTCACCATGGACGGTAATGCCGCCAGCGCCCTGAGCTTCGAGCGGGGTCAAGCTCAGTTTGTCTTGGCTATGACGCGCACCATCCGGCGTTATCAACCATGCACGGTTGAAATATGTGGCAATACCGTCCACCGGCCCGGCCGCGAACGGTATCGTTCCGGCAAGTATCGAGACACCATAGTTCGCGGAGATTATAGCAATCGCATCCAGCGATATCTGCCCACATTCAAAGAGCCAGCCGAGGGTATCCGCCTCCGCCATATCTGCCGGGGCAAAATTCAACCACTGGGCACAGGCGAACTCGGGAAGGACCAACATGTGTCCGCCCCGCGCTGCCGTCTGTGCGACCCGCGCTTCCAGAGCGGCGAGCCACGTCTGCAGATCCTGCACGCTCGATTCAAGATTGGCAGCCCAGAGGTCTATCGAAACATGTTCCATGATTTTTCTAGCGCGAATGGAGAGTGAGCCGTCTGCCAAGACTCCAGCCGTCCCGAAGCAAGGCGGACGTCTGGTGAATTTTGCAGATTGACTGCGAGAAGAGGGGTAAGCACGATTTTATGTCCGGTTGCATCAATCTAGATGGAAGTTCCGAAACATTGCGCAGCGTAGCATTTGTTCTGTTCGATAATTCCCCTGTTGCGCGCACATTTCTGTCGCTGGAGATAAACTGATGTCTGAAAAATCACCGCACTTTCACCCCTCTATCGAAACGCAGAAGTCCAACGAGACAACGAAGCGCTCCGAAAAAACGGGGCAAGGCGGTGAAACGCACCAGCAGGCACCGGATGGTGCGCGCCTGACGACGGCACAGGGCGTGCCGGTGTCGGACAACCAGAACACTCTCAAGGTGGGGCCGCGCGGTCCGGCATTGCTCGAGGACTTTCACTTCCGCGAGAAAATGTTCCATTTCGACCACGAGCGCATTCCCGAGCGCGTGGTGCATGCCCGTGGCTATGGCGCGCGTGGATATTTCGAGACCACGGATGCGATCCCGGACCTGACGTCGGCGCATCTGTTGCAGGAAAAGGGCCGCAAGGTTCCGGCCTTCGTGCGGTTCTCGACCGTAGCGGGCAACAAGGGGTCCATGGATCTAGCCCGCGATGCACGCGGGTTCGCCGTCAAGCTCTATACCGAAGAGGGCAACTGGGACATCGTCGGAAACAACATTCCCGTTTTCTTCATTCAGGACGCGATGAAGTTTCCCGATCTGGTCCATTCAGTTAAGGAAGCACCCGATCGCGCCTTTCCGCAGGCGCAGTCGGCACATGACAACTTCTGGGATTTCATCTCTCTGATGCCCGAAGCCATGCACATGATTATGTGGACCATGTCGGACCGGGGCATTCCGCGGTCATTCCGGTTCATGGAAGGGTTTGGCGTCCATACGCTCCGGTTCGTGAACGCAGAGGGCAAGAGCCACTTTGTGAAGTTCCACTGGAAGCCGAAGCAGGGGTTGCAATCAGTTCTCTGGGACGAGGCGATCAAGATCAACGGCGCCGACCCCGACTTCCACCGCCGTGATCTGTGGGACGCGATCCAAGCGGGTGATTATCCAGAATGGGAACTGGGTGTGCAGGTGTTTGACGACGCCTTTGCCGACAAGTTCGATTTCGACGTGCTGGATGCGACCAAGCTGATCCCGGAAGAGGACGTGCCGGTCCGCATTGTCGGGCGGCTGGTGCTGGACAGCGTGGTCGACAACTTCTTTGCCGAGACGGAACAGGTCGCATTCTGCACCCAGAACATCGTACCGGGGATCGATTTCACAAACGACCCGTTGCTACAGGGCCGCAACTTTTCCTATCTGGACACGCAGATCAAACGGCTGGGCGGGCCGAATTTCACCCATATCCCGGTGAACGCGCCGAAATGCCCGTTTGCTCATTTCCAGCAGGACGGGCACATGGCGATGCATAACCCGGCAGGGCGCGCCAACTATGAGCCGAACAGCTGGAAGGATGGCGGCCCTCGGGCTGATGCGGAGACCGGGTTCACCTCCTATCCCGAAGCGATCGAGGGCGAGAAACGGAAGGTTCGTGCGGAGCTGTTCGCGGACCATTACAGTCAGGCCCGCCAGTTCTATCAAAGCCAGACAGAGGTGGAGCAGGGCCACATTGCCGGCGCGCTCATCTTCGAACTGTCGAAATGCGAGGTGCTGGATATCCGCAAGCGTGTCGTAGCCCACTTGCCAAATATCGATACGGATCTTGCTCAGGCTGTCTCGGATGGGCTGGGTTTTGACGAAATGCCGGAACCGCATGCGCCGCGGCGCGATATGGTTGAAGGGCTCAAGCCATCGGATGCGCTGTCGATCCTCAAGAACGGACCGGATAGCTTCAAGGGTCGGAAACTGGGCATCCTTGTAACCGACGGTATCGATGGGGGCCTGCTCGCCTCGTTGCAACAGGCGGTGAAAGACGTGGGCGGCATGATGGAAATCGTCGCCCCCACGATCGGCGGCATCAAGACGTCCGACGGCAAAAGCGTGTCGGCGGATCAGAAAATAGATGGCGGGCCATCCGTGCTCTATGATGCTGTCGCTGTAATGGCATCTGCAGACGGGGTAAAAAAGCTGGCATCCATGCATCCGGCCAAGGGATTTGCTGCCGACGCTTTTGCACATGCGAAGTTCATCGCACTCACCGGCGAAGCCGAGCAACTGTTCCATGCGGCAGGAGTTGACGATTTTGACGACGGCGTATTCCGACTCGAGGGCAAGGACGACTGTGCGGATTTCATCGAGGCTTGCGGGAAAATGAGGTTTTGGCAGCGCGGATAATCTATCTTTATACTGTCGGATCACGGCATATGGCGGGCGGAGAAATCCCTGAGCCATTCCTGCAGCTTTGATGAGACGTCGGGTCCGGAATATTGCCGGAAATAAGGCAGTGCCCGGGCCAGATGTGCCCAGTCTGTCTCCGCGTCATCAAGCCTATGGGCAAACACTTCTGTCAGTCTCTCCGGAACCCTCATTTCTGGATCCTGATGACTGAAAAATAGCGCAAAGGGAGCGGCGTTCAGTTCGGCGGTCAATCCTGCCAGATCCTTCAAAAGCATGAGGTTATCGTCTTGGCTGGCGTGAAGGTATAGTAGAAGTTTGCGCCCATGGACCACCGTTTGAGTGGTCGCCATGACAAAGCTCACGCCGAGTGTCAGGACAACCATGCCATTCACACCGACCACTACACCCAGGAGTGAGATAGTCGATGTGGCAGGCGATGTCGTGCCGCCTCCAACCGTCGAGAGGAGATGACCGACGTGCGATATGAATCCGACCGGGCTTGCCGACAACCCGCTGCTCTGGTCCACGACTGATCCAGTGATGCCGTAAAAGATCATCGCCCAGGACAGGTTCACGCTCAGGATCCACCATGTGGCCACGGTTGCCACGACCAGCGGGCCGATGATCTTGTGCTTGATGTCCGTGTCGGGCAGTCGCCTGAACAGGCGGAATGCGGTCCGGGCCACACGTATCGCGATTGGACTGCTATCGTTTGTGCCAGCCGTCGTGATCAGAAAGTCCGTCGTGACGATGATCAGGAAAAGCCATCCTAAAAGTCCGATAACTAGCGACATTGCGGCACCTTCACGTGGTTAGGCGTTCCTCTATGGATGATATCCAAAGCGCTCACCCTCAGTTCCAAACAGATTGATCTGATAGTCATCTCCCGATCTTTTCCATGCTCCAGCCCACTGTGAAACCATGCAGGACGGTCGACAGGAAAATCGTCAGTGCGGTGATGATCCACAGGTCGGACAGGTTATCGAGTTCGGCGTAGCCTGTCGCATAGGCCAAATAATAGATCGACCCGATCCCGCGCACCCCATAGACGGCAACAACCGCTCGGTCGGGACGGGCCAGCGCGCTTGCCGTCAACGATATCCATCCGGCAAGCGGGCGCAGCACCACGATCAGCAGCACCGCGATGGCGACATGGCTCCAGGTCAGGTCCGCTGCCAGAGTGGGGAGCAGGGCTCCCAGAGCGATAAGCAAAAGCGCCGTCAGGGCGTGTTCGATGGATTCCGAAAAATCGTGCAGATGCCGATGATAGTGGTGTTCGCTCTCAATACGCCTGAGCGATAGGCCCATCGCGGCCACGGCGATGAAACCATAGCCTTCGACCAGTTCGGTGGAGCCGTAGCACAGGAACACCCCGGCAATCGCGATCACTCCCGAGCCAGTATCGGCCAGCCGGGTTTCGCGCGGCAGGTTGAACAGTATCTGGCCCAGCAGCCACCCCCCGGCCCAGCCCATCGCGGCCCCGATGGAAATCCGGTAGATCACGTCCTCCAGCAACCACTGAAGCCCCCATTCAGCGGGGGCCAAACCCTGCGCAATGAGGATCAGGCCGAGATAAACGAACGGAAAGGCCAGCCCGTCGTTCAGCGCGGCCTCCGTGGTCAGGGCGAAACGCACCGGATGTTCCTGTCCCTCCTGCGGCGGCGCGATCTGCACGTCGGCGGCAAGGACTGGGTCGGTGGGTGCAAGCACGGCGGCCAGCAGAACGGCAGCTCCGGCGGTCAGCCCGCCCAGCACCACGCCGAGGAACGCGACCGCCGCGATGGTCAGGGGCATCGCGATCAGGAGCAGCCGCAGCGTCGGTGCCCATTTTCCCGGCGGCCCGAGGCTGTCGACCCGCATGCCCGCCGCGAAGAGCGCAACGATGACGGTGATCTCTGCCATCACCTCCCACAGCAGCGGCGCCGTGCGCGGATCGGGGGGCGCGGGCAGGCCGGGGATCATCAAGACGGCTCCGGCCCCCAGCAGGATCATCAGCGGCGCGGCCGCCGGTTCGCGCGATGAAATGAGCCGTGGAAACCAGCGTGACAGGATCACGATGCAGCCGACGACCGCGAGGGTCAGATGATAGGGGCTGAATTCGAAGAAAGTGGCGTTTTCCATCAGTCCTCGGCGACGCCCTTGAACAGGACCTCATCCACATGATCGCCGTGCAGCACCGAGATATCGCCGGTCGTTTCCAGCACCACGGCGCGCACCGTCGACAGCTCCAGCGCGTTCGCCTCGCGCAGTTTGGCGAGCAGGTCTTCCTCGGCCACACGCGTCGCGCGCAGGTTGTCATGCAGGATGACGCCGTCCTTCATCAGACAAACCGGCGTGTTCTGAACCAGCGCGTCCAGCCGCGGCGACCAGTGCCGCAGCCGCGAGACGAAATACTGGACGGCAAAAAGGGTGGCCATCGCCGTCAGCGTCTGAAGAAATCCTGTCCATTCCTGCGACTGCGACGCCCCAGCCAGAAGCGAGCCCATGGCGACGGTCATCACGAAGTCGAAATTCGTCATTTTTGAGAACGACCGCAGGCCGACCACGCGGACTAGCAGGATGATCCAGGCAATGCCAGCCGCGCTCAACAGGACACCCTTGGCAAAGGCATCAATGACGAATCCGTCAAAAAACATTCGTGTTTCCTCCTGTCGGAAAGGTTTCTTTTTCATCCGGAGGGATTGCCGGTCCAACATGCGACCATAGCCATAGACCGTTTACCGTTTCTCAATGCAGATTAAACCCGATACCTGCAATTACAGCTAAGGAAAGTTGATGACGACAATCTGCGGAGGTAAGTTTTCGATAATGGTCGATTTCAGTGAGTTCATACTCCGCGTCCTGTTTTCCGGCGCATGCGGGTTGGTCGTCGGGCTTGATCGCGAGATCAAGGGCAAGCCTTTAGGGGCAGGAGTTTATGTCCTGGTCGCCATTGGCTCTGCCGCCTTGATGGCAGTCACCCTTAATTTTGCCCTGAGCAGTATGGCCGAGGACGAGGCCATGTCGATCGATCCCACCCGTCTGATCCAAGGTATTGTCGGCGGTATCGGCTTCCTCGGAGCGGGGGCGATCATGTCGCCCAGCGACGATGGACGGCTCAAGGGCGTTCGCAGCGGCGCGGCGATCTGGGCCGTAGGGTCGATCGGTATCGCCTGCGGGCTAGGTTACCTGAAAGAGGCGGCGTTCATCTCAGCGCTGATCTTCATCGTTCTCAACATTTTTGACTGGCTTCACATCCGGGGGGCAAATAGAAAGGCCATCATGTCCAGCAAATCCAGTTGCCTCGTTACGAAGCTCTCACACTACGTCTCCCTGTCAGATGCGGATCGGGACAGATTGGCTACACTAGAGAAGGCAGAGCGCAACTTTGGTGCCGGATATGAGGTGTATCAGGGGGGTGACGAGAACAAGGACCTCTATGTCGTGAAGCATGGCTGGGCCTTCAGCTATACCGATCTGCCCGATGGCCGCCGCCAGATCGTCAAGATCCATCATCCCGGCGACATCATCGGTTTCCCCGACGTCGCCCTTAAGCACTCCACGACCACACTGCGCACTGTCGAAGAAGTGTGCCTGTGTCCGTTTCCAAAGTCGTCGCTCGACGAAATCCTGCGCAGATCTCCGCGGCTTTCGGCACTTTTGCTGTCGATAGCGCTTCGCGACCAAGTCGTTTTGATCGATGTGCTCCGTGCAATGGGCCGGATGAGTGCGCAAGAACGGGTCAGCTACATGCTGCTGGATCTGATCGCGCGGCTCAGGATCACCAACCGGGATATGACCGACACCATTCGCCTGCCAATGACCCAGAGCCAGATTGCCGATTATCTGGGCCTTACCAACGTTTACATCAGCAAGACCTTCATCCGGATGGAAGAGGATGGCTACATTCACCGCGATCAGAATCGCCTCCGGATTCTTAGAGAAGATGCGATGATCGAACTTACGGATTTCCATGATCGCTACGCCGACATGGATACTTCGTGGTTTCCGCAAGACTAGAGACGGAAAACCAATTCAATCCAGTTGAAAGCGGGGGCCGGCGGTCTGGCGCATTGTCGAAGCGTCGGCATGGATTGCGAATTGCCCTGCCCGCGGGAACTAAACAGCAACGAGAGTTGTTACCTCTTCGGTAGCGTCCGAACCGGACAAACTACTGATTGTAAATAATATTTATCGAAATTTAACGCTTGGGGGCGAGTGTGAAACTACGGCTTGTCGCAATCTGTGGAATACTGATTCTGTCCGCTGCCGTTCCGACAGTGGGCATGATCGTTTGCGCCGCCATCGTTGCAATTCAGGTTGCCCTGATGGCTCTTCGGCCAATTATCGCCTGTTTGCCCACGTCATTGACAGCAGGTCAGCAGAGATCCGTTACCCCGCGATTTTCAATTCATGTTGCGACCCATTCGGAACCGCCTCACTTGGTGATCCGCACCCTGCGGGCCTTACTCGATCAGGACTGGCCGTCAGGTGGCTACGAGATCATCGTTATGGACAACAACACGGCCGATCCCGCGCTGTGGAAGCCGGTCGCGACCTTCTGCACGGCGCATCCGTGTCGGATCACCTTCCTGCACCGGATGGGCGTGCGCGGCGCCAAGGCCGGCGCGCTCAACATCGCGCTGGCGCACACGCGCGCCGATGCGACCCATGTGGTAACTGTCGATGCGGATTATGTCGTCCATCGCGATTTTCTGAGCCGCGCCGCTGAGGCGTTGCATCGGACCGGGGCGGATTACGTGCAGTTTCCGCAATCTTATGTTGCCACGACGACCACCGCACCGGGTGTGGATGCCGAGCTCGAAGAATATTTTCGCACCGACGCCGCCGGTGCAGACGAGGCCGAGGCAGTGCTGCTGACCGGCACGCTCTGCGTGATTTCGAAAGCGGCGCTGATTGACGTAGGGGGTTGGTCCGGTGTCACCACGACGGAGGATGCGGACCTGGGCGTGCGGCTTTGCCACGCCGGTTTTACCGGGCGGTTTATCAACCGGGTCGTGGGCAAGGGCCTGCTGCCGCTGTCCCTGCGTGATCTCGAAAAGCAGCGGTATCGCTGGTGCAGCGGCAACGTCCAGACCCTGCTGCGACATGGGCGAACGATCCTCACCCCTGTCGGCAATTTCAACCTGCACAAGCGGCTCGTCATCCTGTCGCAACTGACCGCCTGGTTCAGCCTCGCACTGGTTCCCTCCGCGCTCTTGACGGTCTGGCTGCTGACCGGACAGGGGCAAACGGTCGCCGCCACGCTGGCTGCGGGGGCTATCCTGCTCGGCCTGGCTGACATCACGACCCGCGTCGTCGTGCGCGGGATCCGCGACGGGCAAGCCCTTCCGGTTATCCTGCACGCACTGGCCTGTCGCATCGCGCTGGCCCCGCAATCGGCCAAGGCAACCTTCGACGCGCTGACGGGCTGCCGCCTGACATTCGTGGTCACCGACAAGGCCGGCGGCAAGGGCGATCCCTCACTCTCCGCCTGTCATCTCATGGTCTTCCTCACCGCGATCCTGCTGCTGCTCGGCGTGCAACCCACGGAGCCGCTGATCCGCGCCGCGCTGCTGGCGCTCCTGCTGCCGCTGCCCGCCGCGCTGCTGACCGACACAAGCCTGCGCGCCTATCGCGCCGCGATCGCCCCACCCCTGACGGAGGTTTCCACATGACATCCGACCTGCTCGCCCCCTTGGTCGATATCGTCATCCCCACCTACAACCGCGCGCATCTGATCGCCGGAGCCATCCGAGCCGCACTGGAGCAAAGCTGGTGGAACATCCGCGTCACGGTCATCGACGACGCCAGCACGGACGCGATCGAAAGCGCGGTGCAGCCGTTCCTCTCTGATCCGCGTTTCAACTATATCCGGTTGTCGCGAAACCTCGGCACCGCCAACGCCAAGAACGCGGGTCTTTTGCTGACTGCGGGCGACGCGATCACGTTCCACGATTCCGACGACATCCCGCATCGCGACAAGGTGTTGCAGCAGGTCCGCGTGTTGACCGCGCAGGATATCGGGGCCGACGACTGCCTGAACTGGCAACTGGCGAACAAGGAGGCGGGGCAGCGGCTGGAGGTCAGCGCGGCACTCACCCACCATGAGCTGATCCTGCCGGACGGGCGTCGCGTCGAGATCCGGCGCGATTTGTCCCTGCTCGATGACGTGTTCCCGAACCTTCAGATGGGCGCGCAGGTGCCGGGGGGAATGGACACATATCAATTCGGGTCTCTTCCGTTCGGATGTGTTCCGCCGCCTCGGCGGGTTCGAGGATTGCATCGAGGAGGACCGGGAATTCCGCAACCGGCTGATCCTGAACGGCGAGGTCATCTGGATCGTTCCCGAACTGTTGCTGACCAAGATCGAGACCCCGGACAGCCTGACGCAATCCGCAGTCTCGGATTACGACAGCGCCAGACGTAAGGCGGACCGGCAGAAGGTCTGGGCCAAGGTCGAGGACTGGCGGCAGAACGGCAGGGTCAAGTCCGTGCCGGTCGATATCCCGACCCTCGGCATCAGCCATGTCAGCCGGCCCGACCTGCTGGCGCGGCGCGACATCCCGGTCACGCCCGCCACGTCGGCCCGGGTCGAGCGGATCCTCGCCTCCGCCCCGGTGACAGAAATGGCCGCGCAATGAAAGTGCTTCGAAATGAGACCCGGCGTGTGCCTCTGATGATCGTCGATCCGTGCTCTGCCGCGGGTTACGACCTGCCCGATCTCGAGACCGGCGGGCTTGGCGGCACCGAGGCCACGGTGCTGCGGGTGGCCACCGCGCTTAGCCCCCGGTTCGAGATCACGCATTACCAGAACGGTCGCAGCCATCGACACTTGTCGAGAGCGGGCCAGTTGCGATCGCTGCAAGACCTCGATGAGCAGCAAAGACCCGCCGCACTTATCGTCATCAACCGCTGGAAGGTCGCAATCAAGCTGCGCAGGCAGCACCCGGACACACCGATTTTTCTTTGGTTGCACGTCTATCCCGGCCGTCACAACCGAAAGATGGGCC